>JAQGNC010000471.1 GCA_028292065.1 Betaproteobacteria bacterium | reverse complement strand
CACGTTGCCGAGGCTGATCACGTAATTGCCGTGATTCTTGAAGCACGCCGGCAGCATGAACTCGGGCACTTTGAAGGACGAGTCCTTGGTGAGGAACAGGAAGCGGTCCTCGGTGACCGGGGCGTTGAGCGGCGCGCCGAGCTGCTGCCAGTCGGGGATGAGCTCGTTCAGCGATCGCGGGTCCATCACCGCGCCGGAGAGGATGTGCGCGCCGACTTCCGAACCTTTCTCGAGCACGCACACGCCGATCTCCACGCCGCGCTCGGCCGCGAGCTGCTTCAGGCGTATCGCCGCGGCAAGGCCGGCCGGTCCTGCGCCGACGATCACCACGTCATACTGCATCGATTCGCGTTCGGACAAAGTGTTCTCCTCGATCAATCAGGCGCCGATTATAGCGAGGCGGGAACGCGCTTTGACGATCGAGGATCGACGTGCTCAGAACGCATAGCGTCTCAAGCCGCCGTCGACCGGCATCACCGCCCCGGTGATGTAGCGTGCGATCGGCGAGCACAGGAAGACGGCGAGCGCGGCGAGCTCCTCGGGCTCGCCGTAGCGCCCGACCGGGATCTCCTTCGCCGACTGCTCGGTGCGAAACTCATCCGAGTATTTGCGCCGGATCTGCTCGCTCATGATGCGGCCCGGCGGTATGCAGTTGACCGTGATGCCGTGCCTGCCGACTTCGCGCGACAATCCTTTGGCCCATGCGTGCACCGCGGCTTTCGAAGGCGTCGCGGCGATGAGGTTGTCGGGTTCCGACTTTCCCGTGATGTTGACCACGCGCCCCCAGTGCCGCTCGACCATGTCCGGGAGCACCGCATGCGTAAGCTGGCGCACCCGCACGAAATTCAGCGTCATCGCGTGATCCCAGGCGTCGTCTGGGGCGTCGATGCCGATCGCCGGCTGACTGCCGCCCGCGGAATTGACGAGGATGTCGACGTGGCCGAGGGCTTCGCGGGCTGCGGCGGCCAGCCGTTTGACTGCGCCGTCCTGCATCACGTCGGTCTCGAATACGATGGGCTTCGCGCCGCCCGCGCCCGCGATCTCGTCGGCCAGCGCTTCGAGCAGGTTGCGGCGGCGAGCGACGATCGCGATCTTCACGCCTTCCGCAGCCAGCGCTTTCGCGATCGCGCGTCCGATGCCCATGCTCGCGCCGGTCACGAGCGCCGTCTTGTCTTTCAGCTGTAGATCCATGTCTCCTCCACCGTTATCGCGAGGACCGAGGGGCATTCTGCCTCATCCCTCATCCCTCATCCCTCATCCCTAAATCTCATCCCTCATCCTTCGCCACACCATCACCCCATCCACGTTTTCCACGCGATCCAGAGCTTGCGCAACGGTGTCAGCGCGATCCGTTGGGTGAGCACGCGGCAGCCGTCGCTTTCGATCTCGCGCAGCAGCGTGCGATGAATCGCCGCCATGATCAGGCCCGGCCGCTGCGCCTTGCGGTCCGCCGCCGGCAGCAGCGCGAGCGCGCGGTCGTAATAGTCGTTCGCGCGCGCGATCTGGAATGCGACGAGCTTCCGGAAATGATCAGTCTCACGGCGGTTGAGGATGTCGTCTGACGTGACCCCAAATTCGGCGAGCTCGTGCAGCGGGAGGTAGATGCGGTTGCGGCGCGCGTCCTTGCCCACGTCCCGGACGATTTTGGTGAGCTGCAAAGCGACGCCGAGCGCTTGCGCGTAGTCAGCCGTGCGCGGATCGCGATAGCCGAAGATCTTCGCCGAGAGCCCACCGACGACGCCGGCGACGCGGTGGCAATACACCCGGAGCGCGTCGAAATCGGGGTACGCGTTGTACTCGAGGTCCATCGCGACGCCTTCGATGATCTCCAGCAGCGCGCTTTCCTCGAGGCCGTACGGCGCGACGACTCCGGCGAGCGCGACCGCGACCGGGTGCTGAGGCTTGCCGTGGTAGACCCTGGCGATTTCCTCGCGCCACCACGCAAGCTTGGTGCGCGCGACGCCGACGTCGGTGCATTCGTCGACCACGTCGCCGACTTCGCGGCGGAACGCTTTGACCGCAGTGATCGCGCGGCGGCGCTCGGGCGGCAGGAAGAGAACGCTGTAATAGGCGCTCGAGCCGCTCGAGACCGCTTTTTGCCGGCAGTACTCGTGAGGGTCCAATGCGGTGCCGTTTGAGGAAAGTGCAGCGTTTCGAGAACGCCGGCTGCGGTCCCGGGAAGCCGACGCCCGGCGCGCGGTGCGCCGAGGGGGTCCTGGGACGCCGCGGCGGCAGCACCGCCCGTGCGCAGGGAAAGATTCTCGGGGCGCTCGCGCGGCCTTCCGCCGACCGAACGTTCGCGTATTCAGGCGCTTACGCCGGCATGCTCATCCGCGGGCCCACGCGTGGGGCACTGGGATTAAAGGCGCGATTATATTACAATCAATGAGTTGCGCGTCGAAGCCCGGCGCTCCAGCAACTGCGAAAGTGGCGGAATTGGTAGACGCACCAGATTTAGGTTCTGGCGCCGAAAGGCGTGGGGGTTCGAGTCCCTTCTTTCGCACCAGACACGATTCACCGTTTAAGGCCCCTTATCCCTGATGCAAGCAAACCTGGAAAACCTCAGCACGCTAGAGCGTCGCCTGAGCGTCGCAGTACCGAAGGCGGAGATCGATCACGAGATCGACACGCGGTTGAAGCACCTCTCGCGCACGGTGAAGATGCACGGCTTTAGGCCCGGCAAGGTGCCGATGAAGGTGGTGGCGCAGCAGTACGGGCCGCAGGTGCGGCAGGAAGTGCTCGGCGAAACGCTGCAGCGCACGTTCGGAGAAGCGGTTCGCCAGCAGAACCTGAAAGTCGCCGGCTATCCGCAGTTCGAACCGAAACCGCTCGACGAGAGCGCGAGCGATTTCGAGTACAGCGCCACCTTCGAGGTGTACCCCGAAGTGCAGCTGGGCGACATCTCGGGCGCGAAGATCAGCCGTCCCAGGCTCGAAGTCGGCGACGCCGAGATCGATCGCACGGTCGAGATCATGCGCAAGCAACGGGTGACTTTCGAGGCCGCCGAGCGCGCTGCCGAGAACGCCGACCGCGTCACGATGTCCTACCGGGGCACGATCGACGGTGTCGAGTTCGCCGGCGGCAAGGCGGAGAACCAGCAGGTCGTGCTCGGCGAAGGGCGCCTGCTGGCCGACTTCGAAACCCAGCTGCAAGGCATGAAAGCGGGCGATTCGAAGTCTTTCGAGCTCAAGTTCCCCGACGATTACCACGGCAAGGACGTCGCCGGTAAGACCGCGACGTTCGAAGTGAGCGTGTCCGAAGTCGCCGCACCGAAGCTGCCCGAAGTGGACGCGGAATTCGCGCAGACCCTCGGCGTCGAGGACGGCGACATCGCAAAAATGCGCGCTGAGATCAAAGGCAATCTCGAGCGCGAGGTGAAAGGGCGTTTGAAGTCGCGAGTGAAAGACCAGGTGATGCAGGCGCTGCTCGACGCGACCAAAGTCGAAGTGCCGAAATCGCTGATCGAATCCGAAGTGGAGCGCCTGCGGGAGCTCACGCGCCAGGATTTCGCGGCACGCGGAATCCCGGTCAGGGACGACATGCCGCTGCCGGCCGAACATTTCCAGCAGCAGGCCCAGCGCCGCGTGAATCTCGGCCTCATTCTTGCGGAAGTCGTGAAAACCAACCAGCTTCAGGCGAAGCCGGAGCAGGTTCGTGCGATCGTCGAGGAGCAGGCCCAGTCCTACGAGAACCCCCAGGAGGTGGTGCGCTGGTATTACCAGTCGCCGGAGCGCCTGCGGGAGATCGAGTCGATGGTTCTTGAAGATAACGTAGTCGAATGGGCGCTGAAGACCGCGCAGATCGACGAGCAGTCGATCGATTTCGACGAATTGATGGGGAACAGGAAATGAGACGATACATGGAACCCCAGGGCATCCTGGGCGCACCGGCGGCGGGCATGATGGAGCCGCAGGGCCTCGGCCTGGTGCCGATGGTGATCGAGCAGAGCGGTCGGGGCGAGCGCGCCTACGACATCTATTCGCGGCTGCTCAAGGAGCGCGTGGTGTTCCTGGTCGGCGTGGTGAACGAAGTCACGGCGAACCTGATCGTCGCGCAGTTGCTGTTCCTCGAGTCCGAGAACCCGGACAAGGACATTTCGTTCTACATCAACTCGCCCGGCGGCTCGGTTTCGGCGGGGCTGGCGATCTACGACACGATGCAGTTCATCAAGCCCGACGTGTCGACGCTGTGCGTCGGACAGGCCGCGAGCATGGGCTCGCTGCTGCTCGCCGCGGGCGCCAAAGGCAAGCGCTTCGCGCTGCCGAATTCGCGCGTGATGATCCACCAGCCGATGGGCGGTTTTCAGGGCCAGGCGTCGGACATCGAAATCCACGCCAAGGAAATTCTGTTCCTCAAGCAGCGCCTGAACGAAATCCTCGCCAAACACACCGGCCAGAAGATCGAAACGATTGAAAAAGACACGGATCGTGATAACTTCCTGTCTGCGACGCAGTCGGTGAGCTATGGTCTGGTCGACAAGGTCCTGACGAGCCGAACCGAGGTCGCGGTTTAGCGGTCCAAATCAGTCGTTCCGGCAGTCCAGGTGCCGCAGCAGGCGCCGTTATCGTAGGCAGTTATCGTAATTTCGCGTGCGCATGGGCGCACGCGACTCGAATCTCCTGATCCCGGCGGCGTTCGGGAGCAGGACCGGGGTGAGGGAAAACGGGTGGGGAAAGCAGGCATGTCAGACAAAGTGGGCGGCGAGAAACTCCTGTACTGCTCTTTCTGCGGAAAGAGCCAGCACGAGGTGCGCAAGCTGATCGCGGGCCCGTCTGTGTTCATCTGCGACGAGTGCATCGAGCTGTGCAACGACATCATCCGCGAGGAGACTCAAGGTGAGCACGGCGCCAAGGGCGTCAAGTCGGACCTCCCGGTGCCGCACGAGATTCGCAGCATCCTCGATCAGTACGTGATCGGGCAGGACGTCGCCAAGCGTATTCTCGCGGTCGCCGTCTACAACCACTACAAGCGCCTGAAGACGATCAGCAAGACCGACGACGTCGAGCTCGCGAAGTCGAACATCCTGCTGGTCGGGCCCACCGGTTCGGGAAAAACCCTGCTGGCGCAGAC
>JAQGNC010000464.1 GCA_028292065.1 Betaproteobacteria bacterium | reverse complement strand
CCGAACGGCATCGACATCGCGCGTTACGCGCCGTTGCGCACGCAGCGCCCGGCACGCACGCCGCCGGTGATGGCGCTGATCGGCCGCGTCGTGCCCATCAAGGACATCATGACCTACATCCGCTCGATGCGGACAGTCGTGAACCGGGTGCCGGAAGCCGAAGCGTGGATCATCGGGCCGGAGGACGAGGACGCCGAATACGCACAGGAATGCCGCAACCTCGCGGTGGGTCTCGGGCTCACCGACAAGGTCAAGTTCCTCGGCTTCCAGTCCCTGACCGACGTGCTGCCGCAGGTCGGCGTGGTGGTGCTCTCGTCGATCAGTGAAGCGCTGCCGCTGGTGCTGCTCGAAGGCTTCGCCGCCGGCGTGCCCGCGGTCGCGACCGACGTCGGCGCGTGCCGCCAGCTCCTCTACGGCCTCGACGCGGAAGACCAGGCGCTGGGTGCGGCCGGGACGGTCGTCGGCATCGCCGATCCGCAGGCGCTCGCCACCGCCGTCATCGAGCTCCTCACCGACCAGGACAAGTGGCAGGCGGCGAGCAACGCGGGTATCCGCCGCGTGGAGACGTATTACAACCAGGAACAGATGTTCGGCCGTTACCGCGACATCTACGAGGCACACGCATGGCGGGCATAGGTTTCGAGTTTCGCAAGCTTCTCCAGAAAGACACCTACTGGGGCATCTTTCAGGCGTACGGCTATTCGGGCGTCGTCAGCTCGGGTCCGTGGATACTGTCGATCATCGGCATCCTGCTCGTCGGTATCTACAGCTACTCGGTGGTCGTGCCGCCGGTGGCTGTCGTGCAGTTCCAGGTGTCGATCACGAACCTCTTCATGGCTTCGCTGATCCTGACCGGCATCGTCCAGCTCGCCTATACCCGCTACATCGCGGACCGCTTGTTCGAGAAGCGCACCGACCTGGTCACGCCCACGTTCAACGGGCTGCTGATGATCACCGTGCTGGCGAGCGGCATCCTCGGCACGATCGCGGTGTTCTTCCTGTTCCCCGACCAGAGCAACTTCTATCGCCTGCTGATGCTCGGCGCTTTCGTGATCATGTGCTGCATCTGGTGCTGCACGATCATCCTGTCGGGCCTGAAGCAGTACAAAGTCATCGTCTCGATGTTCGGCGTCGGCTACATCATCGTGGTCGGCGGCGCGCTGCTGCTGCGGCCGTGGGGGATGGAAGGGCTGCTGCTCGGTTTCGTGCTCGGTCACTTCGTGCTGCTGATGGGCATGCTGCTGATGATCTTCCGGAACTATCCGGGCAACGTCTTCATCGGCTTCGACTTCCTCGACAAGCGCCGGATCTACATCAGCCTCGCGTTCACCGGGCTGTTCTACAACCTGGGCATCTGGATCGACAAGATCATGTTCTGGTACAACCCGGACACGGGTGAACAGATCGTGGGCTTGCTGCACCACTCGGTCATCTACGACCTGCCGGTGTTCCTCGCGTACTTGGCGATCATGCCGGGCATGGCGGTGTTCCTGGTTCGTATCGAGACCGACTTCGTCGATTTCTACGTGAAGTTCTACGACGCGGTTCGCGACGGCGGCTCCCTCGATTACCTGAACGAGATCCGCGACGAGATGGTGTTCGCGATCCGCCAGGGCATCTTCGAGATCATCAAGATCCAGGGCATCACGGTGCTCATCGTGTTCATCGCCGGACCCTCGCTGTTGCGCTGGATCGGGATCTCCGAGCTGCACCTGCCATTGCTGTACGTGCAGGTGGTCGGGGCGAGCCTGCAGGTCGTTTTCCTGGGCCTGCTGAACGTGTTCTTCTATCTCGACAAGCGCATCATCGTCACCATACTCACGCTGCTCTTCGTGGTCCTCAACGTGGCGCTGACGTGGCTTTCTTTCTACCTCGGCCCCGCCTTCTACGGCTACGGGTACGCGGTATCGCTGCTCATCGTGGTGCTCGTCTCGATGCAGTGGCTCGAGAAGCGGCTGTCGCAGCTGGAATATGAAACTTTCATGCTCCAGTAGGAGCATGCAGGTTTCATACTCCGTTTAACGCCAAAGAGGGAAACCAAGGTTTCCCTCCTTGAACCTCCCTTTCCTTTGGCTCGCTCGCGCTCGCTCCGGCGCCTTGGATTAAAACGCCGCGAGTTATCTCGAGCACCACGATGCCTTTGACCGTCGTCCTGGCGTAGGCCAGGACCCATTGTCAAACGTCCAAGGTAACGGGCGCCCTCGACCGTCGTCCTGGCGTAGGCCGGGACCCATTTTCAAACGTTCGAAGTCAAAATGGATTCCGGCCTGCGCCGGAATGACGTGCGCGGCGGGCCTACTGCGGCTCGTTGACCGTGGCCGGCTGGGTGGGGTCGGAGACCTGGATGACCAGGTACTTGACGGTCTTGGCGGGGTCCCCGTTGCGCGAGATCGCGTGGAGGGCGCCGGGTGCTTCGTAGAAGGTTTCGCCGGGGCCGAGCTTGCGCACCGGGCCGTCGTCGATTTTCACTTCGTAGGTCCCTTCCAGTATGTAGCCGATCGTGTGGCTGCCGGGATGGCGGTGCGGCGGGCTGCCGCTGCCCGGGTCCCGCTCGGTGCGCCGCACGGTCACGACGCGGCCGAGCGTGTCGTCCATGGTCGTCTTGAACAGCTCGGTTTGACGAGTGCCGGGCGGCGCCGTCTGCGCGTGCGCCTGTATGGGTGAGGGAAGGTCGGGCAGGCCCACGAGGACCGCGTAAGTCGCTGCGGACGCGAGCAGAGCGGCGACGGCGCCAGTGGCCGCGTGAGATGCGAGGGTCGGTTTCATGGTTTCTTGCTCCTGTGGACCGCGGACTGGACAGCCCCGTGGGTAGCCCCGGACCCAACCGGGGTCAGACCCCACAAGACAGAACCAGGCAAAATCGGGGTCTGACCCCAAGCAGAACCAGGCAAAACCGGGGTCTGACCCCCCGTCAATCCCCGCGGCTGACCGCGCGGATGCGCCGGCGGATGTCGCGCGACATGCGCAGCGCGGTTTCGACGCCGCGGTAGTAGCCCGGGATGTAAGCGCCTTCCTCGAATCCCACCAGGCGGTAGAACGAGCGCGCGCCGTAGTTGTTTGCGCGAAGCTCGAGGGTGATCGTCGCGATGCCTGCGGTGAGGGCGGATTCCTCGACCCACGCCATGAGGGAGCGGCCGATGCCGCAGCGGTGGTGCGAAGGCTTGACCGCGAGCAGGCTCAGGTGCGCCTGCACTTCGCCGAATTCGACGATCGCAAATCCCACGAGGTGCGAGCGCACTTCGGCGACGAGCACGAGCGTGGAGCTCGCGCGGATGGCCTTGGAGACGCGCTCCGGAGGCCATGACCAGCCGCGCAGTCCGACTTCAACGAGATACCGCGACATGACCGCGATCTCGTAAGCGTCGGCCGCAACGGCGAGCCTGAAGGTCGGCTGGACCATGCTGACGAGTATACCGGCGTGCCTCGCGGCTGCAAGGTACAGCTCACCCTTCAAGGCTGCGCGCTGTATCCGCCGCGGCGCTCAGCCGTCGCGAGCGAGGCGGATGCCGGTGAACGGCCAGCGGTCCTGCGGATAGAAGAAATTGCGGTAGGTCGCGCGCATGTGGGACACCGGAGTCGCGCAGCAGCCTCCACGCAGCACGTACTGGCTAGACATGAATTTACCGTTGTATTCGCCGAGCGCGCCTTCGAGCGGGCGGTAGCCGGGGTAGGGCGAATACGCCGAGGCCGTCCATTCCCAGACGTCGCCGTACCACTGCCGATCGTCGCCCCCGGCGGCGGGGCGGGGGTGATACGCGCCGCTCTCGACGAAATTGCCTTCGATCGGCTCGCCTCCCGCGGCGGCTTCCCACTCGGCTTCGGTCGGCAGGCGCGCGTCGCGCCAGCGGGCAAACGCGTCGGCTTCGTAGTAGCTCACGTGGCAGACCGGCGCCGCGGGGTCGAGCACGTTCAGGCCTGACAGGGTCATCTCGTGCCATTCACCGTCGAGCGAAAGCCAGTACAGCGGCGCATTCCAGGCGCGCTCGCGAACCGCGGACCAGCCGTCGGACAGCCACAGCTCGGCGCGTTCGTAGCCGCCGGCGTCGATGAACTCCAGGTAATCGGCATTGGTGACGGCGCGCGAGCCGAGTCGGAAATCGCGCAGGAAGACCTTGTGGCGCGGCTGTTCGTTGTCGAAAGCGAATCCGCCGCCGCCGCAGCCGATCTCGCGTATGCCCCCCGGGACGTCGAGCCAGCGCATCGGCGCGCTTTCCGCGCTCGCTGCGGGCGCGTTCGCGCTGTAGACCGGATACATCGGGTTGGCGAAAAAATTACGCTTGATGTCCATCAGGAGCAGTTCCTGGTGCTGCTGCTCGTGATTGAGCCCGAGAGTGAGGCGCTTGCCCATGAGCGCGGCGTCCTCGCGCGCGCAGCTTTCGATGAGATCGGCCATGTGGCGGTCGACGTGCGCCCGGTACTCGTAGACCTGCTCGACGGTCGGCCGCGAGAGCGTGTGCCGCTGCGCGCGCGGGTGGAAAGGGCCGACGCTGTTGTAATACGAATTGAAGATCTGCTCGTAGCGAGCGTCGAGCGGCTGGTATCCCGCCAGGAAAGGCTTCAGCAGGAAAGTCTCGAAAAACCACGTGACGTGCGCGAGGTGCCACTTGGGCGGGCTCGTGTCGATGACGCTCTGCACCTGGTAATCGTCGGTGGCGAGCGGGGCGCACAAGGCTTCGGTGCGCGCTCTGATGGCGGCATAGCCGTTGTCTGAATGCGGCAGCGGCGAAGAGCGCGAGATCGCGAACATGAGGGTCCTCCCTTGTTATCTCGCGGCGAGGGAGCAAGAGCCGGGCCGCGACGCCGGCAGCGGCTTTACGCCTTGGCGCTTTTGGGGATGAACTTGAGTGCGACGCCGTTGTTGCAGTAGCGCAGCCCGGTGGGCCTCGGACCGTCGTTGAAGATGTGGCCGTGGTGGCCGCCGCAGCGCGTGCAGTGATACTCGGTGCGCGCATAGAGCAGGATGTGGTCGGTCTTGGTGTCGAAGACGCCGGGTATGGTCGTGAAGAAGCTCGGCCAGCCGGTGCCGCTGTCGAACTTCATGTCGGAAGTGAAGACCGGCAGGTCGCACCCGGCACACGCAAACACGCCCGCGCGCTTTTCGCTGTCCAGAGGGCTGCTCCCGGGGCGCTCGGTGCCTTCTTCACGCAGCACGTTGTACTGCGTGCGGTCGAGGCGCTTCTTCCAGTCGTCGTTGGCGAGCTTGACCTTCTCGGCGGGTGAGGGCGGACGCACGCCTTCGGCGAGCAGCATGCGCCAGTTCTTCTGCAGCGCGTCCACGTCTTTCGGTCCGGCCGCAGCGAGCGTGTTTCCCGCCACCGCGCCGCCTGCCGCTGCCGCAAACAGCCGTTGCAACCACGTGCGTCGATTCATGGTGATCCTCCTGAGAGCCGATAGGACCGGCGTTCGGCCCCGGAATTCCCCCGCGCCGGTCCTGACTCGATCAAAACCTTACCAGACTACAGCGCAGCCTCCGAGCCGAAAATGACGGTGCACTGGCTGGAGAGCACTCCGCCATTCCCGTGCGCGAGCGCGATATTGCAGTCCGGCACCTGGCGCGCACCGCACTCGCCGCGCACCTGCCTTATCGCTTCGATCATGACGAGCAGCCCGTACATGCCCGGGTGGCAGTAGGAAAGACCGCCGCCGCTCGTGTTCACCGGCAGCTTGCCGCCCGGGGCGATCGCGCCGCCCTGCACGAAGCGGCCGCCTTCGCCTTTGGGGCAGAACCCGAGGTCTTCCAGGAACAGGATCGGCGTGATCGTGAACGCGTCGTAGAGCGACAGCATGTCGACGTCCGACGGCTTGATGCCGGCCATCTTATACGCCTGGGGTCCCGATTCGGATGCAGCGGTGACGGTCAGGTCGGGCATGCTCGAGATGCTGTTGTGGCTGATCGCCTCGCCCACGCCGAGCACGTACGCCGGCTTTTTCTTCAGCGACTTCGCGCGGTCGGCGGACGTGAGCACGATTGCGCCGCCGCCGTCGACGACCAGGCAGCAGTCGCGAACCGTGAAGGGGTACGACACCATGCGGGCATTGAGCACCTGTTCGATCGTCAGCGGCTCTTTTTCCCAGGCTTTCGGATTCAGCAGCGCCCACTGGCGCGCGGCGACCGCCACTTCGGCGAGCTGCTCGCGCGTCGTGCCGTATTGATGCATGTGCCTCGCCGCCGCCATCGCGTACGCGCTGATCGGAAGGATGGGGCGATACGGAGACTCGTAGTAGTTGTATTCGCGCGGGGACGCCGCGGCGCGCGAGACCGAGCGCTGGGTGCTGCCGTAGGCGATCACCGCCACTTCGCACAGGCCGTGCTCGATCGCTACTTGCGCGTGGGCGACGTGGGTCATGAAAGACGAGCCGCCGATGATCGTGCCGTCGAAATAGCGCGGCTTGATGCGCAGATACTCGGCGAGCACCATCGGCCCCATGCGCGTTTGCGATGCGGCGACGAACAAGCCGTCGACGTCCGAGAGCTTCAGCCCTGCGTCGTCGAGCGCGCGCATCGTGCCTTGCGCCATCAGGTCGAGCGGGCTCGTGTTGGGCGCCACCAGGCCGAGGTCCGATTCCGCCGCGCCGACGACCGCGACACTGCCTCTGGTGAGGCCGCTCATTTCGAGCCCTCCGCCGGGGTGAACACCGGATAAGGCGCCTGTTTGTCGTCACCGGGGTGAGCGCGGAATTTGACCCGCAGGCCGATCTTCACCTCGATCGCGTCGATATCCTCGACCCGGCTCATCAGGCGAAAGCCTTCGTCCATGTCGATGAGGGCGACGTTGAGCGGCGCTTCGCCTTTGAAATACATCGCGGTCGTCGAATACACGGTGCCCAGCCCTTTGGACACGCGCCACTCGAGGGTGCCGCCGGTCACCGGCGCGACCGCGCGCGGGTAGAACACCGCTTTCCCGTCGTCGGTGACCTGGTACGCGAGCTCGCCTTTCTTGACGTGCTCGATGTAGGTCCCCAGCGGGGACTGCTCAGTGAGACTTTGCATGTGTGCTCCTCCATTAAACATTAAAACCAAAGCAGGAAAGAAGGACGCGAAGGAAGAAGCAAGGACGCCAAGGGGTTCACGTTCAAGTCCTCCTTCGCGCCCTTTGTTTTTACCTTCGAGTCCTTTGCGTTAACTGCTTTTGACGTGGTCCTGAAGACCGAAGTCGATCAGCGCCTGCGCCCTCAGCTTGTTCTTCTGCACTTTGGCGCTGCCGGTCATGCCGATGTTTTCGAAAGTCTCGACGATCCTCACGTACCGCGGCACGCGGAAGTTCGCCATGCGCGCCTTGCTCCACTCGATGATCTCATCAGAAGTCGCGTGCTCGCCGTCTTTCAGGATCAGGTACGCCGCAGGGACCTCGACCAGTCGCGCATCGGGGACGCCGATCACCTGCGCCTGCTTCACCTGCGGGTGCTTGTGCAGCACGTCCTCGACTTCGGCAGGCGCGACGTTCTCGCCGCCGACCCTGAACACGTCCTTGATGCGGCTGACGAAGCGCAGCCTGCCGTCTTCGTCCATGACTCCGTAGTCACCGGTGTGCAGCCAGCCGTCTGTGTCGATCGCTTTCGCGGTCTGCTCGGGCATTTTGTAGTACCCTTTCATCACACTCCAGCCGCGAACCAGGATTTCGCCGGTGCCGCCGGGCGAGAGCTCTTTGCCGCTCGCGGGATCGGCGATGCTCACGTCGACGCCTTCGAGCACGTGCGCCCAGCCGCTGATGCGCTTCTCGACATCGTCGTCGTGGCGGGACATGCAGACGTTCGGCGACGCTTCGGAGAGGCCGTAGGCGTGGCACAGCCCCGTCATTCCCATGCGCTCCACGACTTTGCGCGAGATTTCCGCGCCCGCCGAGGCCCACCCGCCGCGAAGCTTCAGGGGATAGAGGTCGAAATCCGGATGATTGAGCAGCATCAGGAACATCGTGTCGTTGCCTGACGTGTGGGAGCACGATTCACGCGACATGACGCGCAGCGCCACCTCCGCGTCGAACGATGCCGACGACAGCAGGCACGCGCCGACGGTGAGCGCCGCGAGCAGTGACAGCGTCGTGCCCGCCACGTGGTAGAAAGGGCGTGCGCTGTAATAGCGGTCGCGTTGCGTCAGATCGAAGCGCTCCGCGACGTAAGCCGCATTGCGCAGCATGTTGTCGTGCGTGAGCATCACGCCTTTGGGGTACGAGGTCGTGCCCGAGGTGAACTGCATGAGCAGCACGTCGCCGGGCGTGACGTCGTCGAAAACCGGCTCGTCGTGGATCTCGCCGAGCGCGAGCATCTCCTCGAACTTGAGCGCGGCTTTGGGCACGTCGGAGCCGAGCACGACGACGTTCTCGAGCTTCGGAAGCGCGGGGTCGGGGAGGGCGTGGTCGATCGCGGGGCAGACCTGCCGCAGCATCGCGATGAAGTCGATCTTGAGGAAGCGGTCGGCGACGAAGAGCAGCTTCACGTCGGCCTGCTTGAGGCAATACGCGAGCTCGTCGGGTTTGAAGCGCGTGTTGACCGGAACCGTCACCGCGCCTATCGAAGCGGCGGCGTAGAAGAACACCGCCCATTCCACGGTGTTGCCCATGCACACCGCGACGTGATCGCCGCGCCGGATGCCGAGCACCCGCAGCCCGCGCTCGGTCTCGGCGACCCTGTCCCTCAACTCGCCGTAGGTGACGCGTGCGTCGCCGATGACGAGCGCTTCCTGCTCGGGAAGCAGCTCCGCGGCGCGGGTGAGCGCGTCAGCGAGGTTCTGTGCTTGCCACTGGGCCATCGTTGAACGTTGTCCTGAAAAAACGCTAGACCGAAGATCCAAAGCTTTAACGCGAAGGACCCGAAGGACGCAAAGGAAGATCAAAAGCTAATCGTACGAAGAAACGCCAGAACCGCGAAAACCGGGGTCTCACCGCGCCGTCATTCTGGCGCAGGCCAGAATCCATTTTGATTCGAAAGCACTACGACATGGATTCTGGATCACCTCGCGCAGCGCGCGGTCTAGAATGACGACGCGGGTGTGTCCTCATTCGGCGCGCCGTCCGCATTTTATTTGTTTTTCCTTCGCGTCCTTTGCGTCCTTCGCGTTAAGGCTTTTTAAGTACCACCAGGGCATCCGCGGCGACGACACCCCCACCCACAGGACGCACGAACAGCGGGTTCACGTCGATTTCCGCGATGCGGTCGGCGT
>JAQGNC010000433.1 GCA_028292065.1 Betaproteobacteria bacterium | reverse complement strand
CGAACGGGTTCTGCAGATCCGGCTGCTGGTCGAAATACGCATACGGGTCGACGAACGCGATCATCTTGCCGCCGCGCATGATGAACTGGTCGATCGCGTACTCGGCTTCCTCGGTGATGTTGCGAGGATGGACCACGAGCAGGACGCCGATGTCGTCGTCGATCTTCTTCGTGTCGAGCTCGACCTTGCGGATGTCGAATGCGCGCTTCAACTCCGACCCCAGCACCCACGGCTCGGTCGGCTGCTGCTTGGCCATCGGGTTGAGCGGCCGCCCGAGCACCGGCAGCCCGGCCATGAGGCCGATGATCGGCTTCTTGGTCGCGGTGACCTGCGCGATCGCGCGCGTGATGTCGTACTCGAGCAAACGCTCGCGGTCCGGCGAGAGCACCGGGATCGCGGCTTTCTGGTCGAGGAACGACGTCGAGAGGCCGAGGTAGAACTTCTCCCCGGTGTTGGTCTGCTGGCCTTCGACGTTGTCGAGCTGCGCGGACTCTTCCGCGTCCGAGTCGGGCTCGGGGTTGAAGCGCTCGACGATCACTTTGCCTTTGGACGCCGCTTTGTACTCGGCGAGGATGTCCTCGACGCGCTGCGCGAAAGTCTTGAGGCCGACCGGGACCGCGTTGCTGCCTTGCGTGTAGTAGAAGCGGATTCGAACCGGCGCTTCGAGCTTCGACAGGATCGCCTTGGTGCCGGGCGAGAGCGTGTAGACGTTGCCCTGCGTCAGGTCGACCCGCGCGTTGAACGCGCTGATGATGAAGTTGGCGGCGACGAGGATCGCGAACAGCGCGATCAGCCCGCCGGCCGAGTACCACAAGGTTTCTCTGGTGCGTTGTTTCATGGCCTTACCCCGCGCGCTGGTTGCGGATGATGACGCCGGTCGCGAAGAGCGCGAAGCCGATCACCGAAGCGAAAAAGACGACGTCGCGGGTGTCGAGCACGCCGCGCTGGAAAGCTTCGAAGTGAGTCATCACGGAAAACGAAGCGATCGTCTGCGTGACCACCGGATTCGCGAAGCGGGTCAGGAGGTCGGTGACCGGGGTGTAACCCGCGAGGATCAGGAAGAGGCAGATCATCACGGAGAGGATGAAGCTGATCACCTGGTTACGCGTCATCGCCGAAGTCATGCAGCTGATCGCGAGGTAAGCGCCCGCCAACAAGAGGCTGCCGACATAGCCGGCCAGGATGACCCCGTTATCCGGTTGCCCGAGCCAGTTCACCGTGATGATCACCGGGAAAGTGAGCGCTAACGCCAGAGCCAGAAAAAGCCACGACGCCAGGAACTTGCCGACGATCGCCTGCCACGCGGTGATCGGCAGGGTCAGCAGGAGCTCGAGGGTGCCGAGACGCCGCTCTTCGGACCACAGGCGCATGCCGACCGCCGGCACGAGAAAGAGGTAAAGCCACGGATGCCACGTGAAGAACGAGACGAGCGACGCTTCGCCGCGCTCGAAGAAATTGCCGACGGTGAACGTGAAGAAACCGGTCAGCAGCAGGAAGATGACCAGGAAGACGTACGCGATCGGAGACGTGAAATAGCCGCCGAGCTCGCGCTTCATGATGGCTTTGATGTTGGACGACGCGTTCATGCCGCTGCCTTGACTGTGTCGGGAAGGGTGATGGTGCGAAACACCTCGTCGAGGCGGCCTTCTTCGGTGTGGATCTCGTCGAGCTGCCAGCCTTCACGCGCGGCGGCTTCGGCGACGTTGCGAGTGAGGGTCGCGCCCGCGGCCTTGTCCGCGTAGACGCGCACTTCGACCCGGCCGTCGGACTCACCGAGGATTTCGACCCGGCTCGCGCCGGGAACCTGGGCCAGGCGCTCGGACAGGACCGCCGCGGGCGTGCCGCGCGCACGCACGTGGACTGCCCCGGCGAGCTCCGATCGCGCTTTGAGCTCGGCGGGCGTGCCGTTCGCGACGATGCTCCCGCGGTCGATGATGATGACCCGCGAGCATACCGCTTCGACTTCTTCGAGGATGTGGGTGGAGAACACGATCGCCTTGTTCTCGCCCATGCGCTTGATGAGGTTGCGCACCTCGTGCTTCTGGTTGGGGTCGAGACCGTCGGTCGGCTCGTCGAGGATGAGCACCGCGGGATCGTGGATGAGCGATTGCGCGAGGCAGGTGCGGTGTTTGTAGCCCTTGGAGAGCGTGTCTATCGTCTGGTAGAGGACGTTCTCGAGAAAGCAGAGCTCGACCGCGTGATTGACTGCGCGTTTGCGCTCGTCGCCTCGCAGGCCGCGAAGCTCCGCGACGAAGTTGAGGAAGCCACGCACCGTCATGTCGGCGTAACCGGGCGCGTTCTCCGGGAGATAGCCCATCAGGCGCTTGGCGCCGATCGGGTCTTCCAGCACGTCGTGACCGCCGACGCTGATGTTTCCGGACGTGGGCGGGATGAACCCCGTCACCATCCGCATCGTGGTCGATTTCCCGGCGCCGTTCGGGCCGAGGAAACCGAGGACCTCTCCACGTTCGACGCTGAACGACAGGTCGTTGACGGCGAGCTTCGCGCCGAACGCCTTGGTCAGGTTTTCAACCTTGATCACTGCTTTTCTCCTGGAGGCTCGAAAACCCCGTTTTTTTTGCGCTGTAGATATAAGTGCGCCGGTCACAAATTCAAGCGCTCGCAGCACGCTGCGCGGCTTGCACCGCAGGTATCGCATCGATCCGGGGGAGGCGGCGGGACGGCACCAGGACGGCAAGCTCGGCTGGCCGATGAACAGCGCCGGGCATCGCCGCCGCCGAACACTGGTGCCGACAGTCTGACTCGAACAGACGACCTACCGCTTACAAGGCGGTTGCTCTACCAACTGAGCTATGCCGGCGAGGCGGTGAATTATAGAGCGCCGCACGATGCGGCGTAAACGCGCGCAACGCGGGGCGGGTTAAAGCGTCGACTCGCGGCAAGAATTACACGCCGCTGTAAAGGGTGGCGCCGAAAATACACCACCTTTTAACGTAAGTTATTGAAATATATAAGCGGCGGGCCTGGCATCGAACGTGCTACGAGAGGTCCGAACCCTGTTACAGGCGCCCCACCCGCCGACGAACTGACTGCTTTGCCGCTCGCGAGTGGCGCCCCGCTTACTGCGGAGTGCGTACGCAAGACCTACCAGCGACGCATTTTGCATCCGGTCCCCCTTTTGAGCTCGGCATCGAGCTCTTTTTTTTAGGAATGGCCGTTGCATCAGAGCCCACGAGCCGCAGCTTCCCGGGCGGACACACGAGACTTATCCCGGCATCAACCTTAAAGAGCGACCCCATGCGTAAACTTCGCCGACTCCCCTGGCGCATCCCGAAATCCCATGACCGCCAACCCACCGCGACTGCGCCGCACGCCGAAGCGTGCCCGCACGTCGAGCCCGAGCGGAAATCGTGGCGCGATGAAGTGAATAACCAGCCGGTGGCTTTTGCAGGCGGCCGCTACGTCTACGGCGACGCGCCCTCCGTCGCCTCCACCACCGAAATCCGCCGCAAGGCGCGTCACCGCTTCGTTCTCGTCGGCGCCTGACCGGCGCTCCCGCGGCTCATCCGTTTTGCGGCAGGCGAGGCGCCTGCGCTACAGCCTGCGGCACTGACGCGCACGAAGTTGTAGCGCAGGCGCCCTCGCCTGCGGGTCGGCTTCCGCCGCGCTCGGTTCCCCAGTTACGACCAAGACGGACCAAGGTCTCCCTCGCTCGCCGGTTACGCCAAAGGGGAAACCAAGGTTTCCCTCGTTGAACCTCCCTTCCGCAGTGCTCTCCCGGTCCGGCCGGCCTCGCGGTGTATCGGCGCGCACGCGCATCCCGTTCACCCGTTCACCCGTCCACGCATTTCAACAAAATGCCGTAGGCATACCCGTTGCAGTGTGACGGTTACTCAGTCCGGCGCGGTCGCCAATCCCGGCGGCCCGGGGCGGAAACCTCAAGGAGATCATCATGTTGTACTACGCTGCGTTATTTTTTGTGATCGCACTGGTCGCGGCGCTGTTCGGCTTTGGTGGCATCGCAGCCGGGGCGGTTGAGATCGCAAAAATCCTGTTCTTCATCTTCCTCGTGCTCTTCGTGGTGTCGCTCGTGGCCGGACTCGTACGCCGCGGCGGCCCTCGCGTCTGACGCGCGCTCAAGGAGATTCTGCGATGCTCAAGTGGGCGCTGATCTTCTTCCTGGTCTCGATCGTGGCGGGATTCTTCGGGTTCACCGGCATCGCTGCGGGCGCCGGCGGTATCGCGAAGTTCCTGTTCTTCCTGTTCCTGGTCATGGCGATCGCGGTGGTCGTGTTCGCGGTGATCGTGGGCAAGAAGATCTTCTGACGACGAGCCGCGCCTCGAGGCGCTCGATATTCGGTTAAAGGAGAATGGCATGCTGAAGCGAATGATCGGACTGGCCTTGCTGGCGATGACGCTCGCGGGCTGCAACACCATAGCGGGCGCCGGCCGCGACATGGAGCGCGGCGGCGAGAAGCTGCAGGACCAGGCGCACGAGACGCAACGCCAGATGTAAGGCACGTGCGACCAGGGGTAGTACAACGAAAGGGGGAGAGCCTGACGGCCCTCCCCGTTTATTTTGGCGGTAGCAAAAAAGGCCGCCTTCCGGCGGCCTTCTGGTGCTACTTCACGACTTGCAGCTT
>JAQGNC010000392.1 GCA_028292065.1 Betaproteobacteria bacterium | reverse complement strand
CGGACGTGAGGGAGCGCATGCAGGCGATCGCTTTCGAGCCGGCGCCGACGACCCCCGAGGAATACGATCGGATCATCCGCAACCAGATGGAGATATTCGCGAAGGTCGCAAAAGCGGCGGGGCTGATAGCGAATTAGGCGCGCCGGAGCCTGGTCGATCGCGACTTCGCGACTGATGGCCGTTGCCAAACCGCCGATCGCACGCGCAGAATCTCCACGTCGGGGATCTCCACTCGCCCGATCGGCGAACCGCCATCATCGCCACGCCCGTCGAACGAACCGCGTTTCCAGCTCACGTTTCAGTCACCGGCTCACCTTTCACATGGGATGCTTGCTCAAACAAGGCGGCGGGCTCTACCCGAGGTTGCGCATCGGTGCGGTATTGCTCGCCGCCGGTGAAGGCCGGCGCATGGGCGGGGTGGCCAAGCCGCTGATCACGCTGCAGGGCGTGCCGTTGATCAGCCGGCACCTGATCGCACTGAGCGGCGCCGGCATCGACGAGGTGGTCGTCGTGACGGGCTATGCGCGCGAGGCGATCGAAGAACAGATGCGCAGCTATACCGTGACGCTCGCGCATAACGAGGCGCACGCCGAAGGCCAGGAAGGCTCGGTTCGAATCGGCCTCGCCGCGCTGAGCGGCAGCTTCGACGCGGTGTTCGTCGTGCTCGCCGACCAGCCGCTGATCGGCGCCGGCGATCTCACCGAGTTGATCGGCGCATTCAAGAAGCGTACGGCCGGTCACGTGGTGATCCCCGTGGTGCAGGGTCGACGCGGCAACCCGATCCTCCTCGACGCTTCGGCGCAGGCGCAGATACTCGGCAGCGACACGAAGCTGGGCTGCCGCCATCTGATCGAGCAACATCCCGAGCTCGTGTCCGTGCACGAGACGACCAACACCCGCTTCATCACCGACCTCGACACCGTCGAAGACGTGCGGCAGCTTGCACAGCGCACCGGCTGGCGGCTCGAGTTGCCGGCGCTCGCCGTCACGCACTAAGCCGGTCGTCACCTGCACGGTTGCGGTCCGCAACCGCGTGCAAACAAGAAGCAGTGGAGGAGCAACCGATGATCCCCCGCGAATTCGAGTACCACGCGCCCACGTCCATTCCGGACGCGCTCGGCCTGCTGGAGCAATTCGGCGACGAAGCCAAATTGCTGGCGGGCGGCCACAGCCTGTTGCCGATGATGAAACTGCGCTTTGCGCAGCCCGGTCATCTGATCGACCTGGGCAAAATTCCGGAGCTCAAAGGCATCCGCGAAGACGGCGGCGACCTGCGCATCGGCGCGATGACGACCGAGAACGAGCTGATCTGGTCGCCGCTGCTGCAGCAGAAATGCCCTTTGCTCGTTGAAGGCGCGCGGCTCGTCTCAGATCCGCAGGTGCGCTACAAAGGCACGCTCGGCGGCGACATCTCCCACGGCGACCCGGCCAACGACCATCCCGCAATCATGCTGGCACTGCGCGCGTCCTTCGTGCTGCGCTCGCCCTCGGGCGAGCGCGTGGTGCCCGCGGACGGCTTCTTCGTCGGGACCTACGACACCTTGCTCGCGCCGGGCGAGATCATGACCGAGATCCGCATTCCGGTCCCTGCAGCGGGCACCGGTTCGTGCTACGCCAAGTTGAAGCGCAAAGTCGGCGATTTCGCGACCGCCGCGGCGGCCGTCACGCTGCGCATGGAAGGCGAGACGGTGCACGAAGTCGCGATCGCGCTGACCAACGTCGGGCCGACCGCGCTCAAGGCGGCCGCGGCTGAAGCCAGCCTGCGAGGAAAAGCGCTCACCGACGCCTCGATCGCCGAAGCCGCGCGCCTTGTCATGAGCATCTGCGATCCGGTCGCCGACCAGCGCGGCGACGTGGAATACAAGATCGCGATGGCCGGAGAGATGACCCAGCGCGCCTTGCGCACCGCGCGCTCGCGCGCCCACTGAAGCGAAGAGCGAGGAAAAGACATGGCGAAGAAGCAGGCGGTGTCGTTCAGGCTCAACGGCAGGGAAGTCGACGTGGCGGTCGAGCCGCGCGAGCTCCTCATCCATACGCTGCGCGACAGGCTCCAGCACACCGGGCCGCACATCGGCTGCGAGACTTCCCACTGCGGTGCGTGCACGGTCGACCTCGACCGCATGTCGGTCAAGTCGTGCACCGTGCTCACGGTGCAGTGCGAAGGCGCCGAGGTGCTGACGATCGAAGGTTTCGAGCAGGGCGGCGCATTGCACGCGCTGCAGGAAGCCTTCACCGAAGAACACGGCTTGCAGTGCGGTTTCTGCACGCCCGGCATGATCACGCGCGCCTACCGCCTGCTGCAGGAAATTCCGAATCCGTCCGAAGAGGAAATCCGCTACTGGATGTCGGGCAACCTGTGCCGCTGCACGGGCTACCAGAACATCGTCAAGGCGGTGCAGCACGCGGCGAAGAAACTGTCGCCGACGCCCGCCTGAGCAACGCACGACTCACTGGAGGATGCGACATGGCCGATTCCGTGGACACACTCGAGCGCGAAGCGAAGCTTCAGGGAATGGGCAGCTCGAGGTTGCGCAAGGAGGACGCGCGCTTCATCCGCGGCCGGGGAAGCTACGTCGACGACATCAAGCTGCCGGGCATGCTGTACGGCGCCATCGTCCGCAGCCCCTATGCCCATGCGCGCATCAAATCGATCGACAAGTCGAAAGCGCTCGCGGTGCCGGGGGTCGTCGCCGTCCTCGTCGCGGATGATCTCAAGCCGGTAAAGCTCGACTGGATGCCGACCCTCGGCGGCGACGTACAGGCGGTGCTGGCGGACAAGAAAGTCTGTTTCCAGATGCAGGAAGTCGCGATGGTGATCGCGGCCGATCGCTACAGCGCCGCGGACGGCGCGGACCTGGTGGAAGTCGATTACGAAGAGCTGCCCGCGATCGTCGATCCGCACAAGGCGATGGCTCCCGATGCGCCGATCATCCGCGAAGACATCGCCGACAAGGACGAAGTCGGCCACGGCAAGCGCACCCATCCCAATCACATCTTCACGTGGGAAGCGGGCGACAAAGCCACCACCGATGTGGCTTTCGCCAACGCCGCAGTGACCGTCAGGCAGGAGATGCTGAATCCGCGGGTGCATCCCTGCCCGCTCGAGACCTGCGGCTGCGTCGCCTCTTTCGACAAGGTCACGGGCAAGCTGACCGTCTACATCACGTCGCAGGCGCCGCACCTGGTGCGCACCGTCGTCGCGATGCTCTCGGGCATACCCGAAAGCAAGATCCGCATCATCGGCGGCGACATCGGAGGCGGTTTCGGCAACAAGGTCCCGATCTATCCAGGCTATGTCGTCGCCATCGTCGCGTCGATCGTCACCGGGCTGCCGATCAAGTGGATCGAATCGCGCATCGACAATATCTCCACGACCGGATTCGCTCGCGACTATCACTGCATCGGCGAGCTCGCGGCGGACGAGAACGGCCGCATCAGGGCTTTGCGCTTTTCCGCGCTGGCCGATCACGGCGCGTTCAATTCGCACGTATCGGCGACCAAGCTGCCGGCGGGCCTCTTCAGTATCTGCACCGGCTCCTACGATATTCCGAAAGCCTATTGCCGGGTCGATGCGGTCTACACCAACAAGGCACCCGGCGGCGTGTCGTACCGCTGTTCGCTGCGCGTGACCGAGGCGGTCTACCTGATCGAGCGCATGATCGACGTGCTCGCGCAGAAGCTCGGAATCGACAAGGCGGAGATCCGCCGGCGCAACTTCATCAAGGCCGACAAGTTTCCGTACAACACCTCGCTCGGCTGGACGGTCGACAGCGGCAACTACCAGGCCGCGCTGGAAAAGGTGTTGAAAGCGGTCGATTACGAAGGCCTGCGCAGGGAACAGATCGCAAGGCGCGCCGATCCTCAGGCGCGCGAGCTGATGGGGATCGGGATCTGCACTTTCACCGAAGTCGTCGGCGC
>JAQGNC010000369.1 GCA_028292065.1 Betaproteobacteria bacterium | reverse complement strand
CATCGCGAGCGCGAACGAAGAGATCAGCGAAGAGACGCTCGCCAAGCTGCGCGAAGCGGGAATCGAGCGCATCCAGACGATCCACACGAACGATCTGGATCAGGGTCCGTACATCTCGTCCACGCTGCGCATCGACGAGACGGCCGATCAGATGGGGGCGATGGTTGCGATCTATCGCATGATGCGCCCCGGCGAGCCGCCGACCGAAGAAGCGGTGAAGACCCTGTTCAACGGGCTTTTCTTCTCGGAAGACCGCTACGACCTGTCGGCCGTCGGCCGCATGAAGTTCAACCGTCGCGTCGGGCGTGAACAGCTCGAAGGCCCCGGCACGCTCTCGCCCGACGACATCGTCGCGGTCATCAAGATCCTCGTCGACCTGCGTAACGGCCGCGGCGAGATCGACGACATCGACCACCTCGGCAACCGCCGTGTGCGTTCAGTCGGCGAGCTGGCGGAAAACCAGTTCCGCGCGGGTCTGGTGCGCGTCGAGCGCGCCGTGAAGGAGCGATTGAGCCAGGCCGAGTCCGAGAACCTGATGCCGCACGACCTGATCAACGCCAAACCGGTCTCGGCCGCGATTCGCGAGTTCTTCGGCTCGTCGCAGCTGTCGCAGTTCATGGACCAGACCAACCCGCTGTCCGAGATCACGCACAAGCGCCGTGTCTCCGCCCTCGGACCCGGCGGCCTGACGCGCGAGCGTGCAGGCTTCGAAGTGCGCGACGTGCATCCGACCCACTACGGCCGGGTGTGCCCGATCGAGACGCCTGAAGGCCCGAACATCGGCCTCATCAACTCGCTCGCCCTCTACGCGCGCACCAACACCTACGGCTTTCTCGAGACGCCTTACCGCAAGGTGAACGATGCCGCGGTCACCGACGACATTCATTACCTGTCGGCGATCGAGGAAGGCCAGTACATGATCGCGCAGGCGAACGCCGCGCTCGACGAGAAAGGGCGCTTCACCGACGAGCTCGTCTCGTGCCGGAACCGCAACGAATTCACGCTCTCGACGCCTGACCGCATCGAGTACATGGACGTCGCCCCGTCGCAGGCGGTGTCGGTCGCCGCCTCGCTCATCCCGTTCCTCGAGCACGACGACGCGAACCGCGCGTTGATGGGCTCGAACATGCAGCGCCAGGCGGTGCCTTGCCTGCGTGCGGAAAAGCCGCTCGTCGGCACGGGTCTGGAGCGCACGGTCGCGGTCGACTCGGGCACTGCGGTGCAGGCGCGCCGCGGCGGCATCGTCGATTACGTCGACGCCGGCCGTATCGTGGTGCGGGTCAACGACGACGAGACCTCCGCCGGTGAAGTGGGCGTGGACATCTACAACCTGGTCAAGTACCAGCGCTCGAACCAGAACACCAACATCAACCAGCGTCCGCTCGTGAAAGTGGGCAATCGCATCGCCCGCGGCGACGTCGTCGCGGACGGCGCGTCGACCGATACCGGCGAGCTCGCGCTCGGCCAGAACATGCTGGTCGCGTTCATGCCGTGGAACGGCTACAACTTCGAGGATTCGATCCTGATCTCGGAGCGAGTGGTCGCGGAAGAGCGCTTCACCTCGATCCACATCGAGGAGCTCTCGGTCGTGGCGCGCGATACCAAGCTCGGCCCCGAAGAGATCACGCGCGACATCTCGAACCTTTCCGAGAACCAGCTCGCGAACCTGGACGAGTCGGGCATCATCTACATCGGCGCCGAAGTCGAGGCCGGTGACGTGCTCGTCGGCAAAGTGACGCCCAAAGGCGAAACCCAGCTGACGCCGGAAGAGAAGCTGCTGCGCGCGATCTTCGGCGAGAAAGCGTCCGACGTTAAAGATACGAGCCTGCGCGTGCCTTCGGGCATGTCGGGCACCGTGATCGACGTGCAGGTCTTCACGCGCGAAGGCATCGAGCGCGACAAGCGCGCCCAGCAGATCATCGACGACGAACTCAAGCGCTACAAGAAAGACCTGGCCGACCAGCTGCGCATCGTCGAGAACGACATGTTCGAGCGTCTGGAGCGCCTGTTGATCGGCAAGGTCGCCAACGGCGGTCCGAAAAAGCTCGCCAAAGGCACCAAGATCACCAAGGCGTATCTCGCGGATAACGAGCGCCATTCGTGGTTCGACATCCGGCTGGAAAAGGACGAGATCAGCCAGCAGATGGAGCAGCTCCAGGAGTCGCTCAAGCAGACCCAGGTGATGTTCGACAAAGCCTTCGAAGAGAAGCGCAAGAAGCTCACCCAGGGCGATGAGCTGCCCCCGGGCGTGCAGAAGATGGTGAAGGTGTATCTCGCGGTCAAACGCCGCCTGCAGCCCGGCGACAAGATGGCCGGCCGCCACGGCAACAAGGGCGTGATCTCGAAGATCACCCCGGTCGAAGACATGCCGTACATGGCAGACGGCACGCCGGTCGACATCGTGCTGAACCCGCTGGGCGTACCGTCCAGGATGAACGTCGGACAGATCCTCGAGACCCACCTCGGGTGGGCCGCGAAAGGTCTCGGCCAGCGTATCGGCGAGCTGCTCAAGACCGCGCAGAACACGGTTGCGGTGCGCGGTTTCCTCGACAAGGTCTACAACGGCAGCGGACGCTCGGAAGACATCGGCTCGCTGACCGACGAGGAAGTGATCGAGCTCGGCGAGCACCTGACGGCCGGTGTGCCTTTCGCAACCCCGGTGTTCGACGGCGCGACCGAGAAAGAGATCGGACAGATGCTCGATCTCGCGTATCCGGACGACGACGAGCGCACCAAGAAGATCGGCTTCACCAAGAGCAAGACCCAGGTGACGCTGCACGACGGACGCTCGGGTGACCCGTTCGAGCGCTCGGTCACGGTCGGCTACATGCACATGCTGAAGCTGCACCACCTGGTCGACGACAAGATGCACGCGCGCTCGACCGGACCGTACAGCCTCGTTACCCAGCAGCCGCTGGGCGGCAAGGCCCAGTTCGGCGGCCAGCGCTTCGGCGAGATGGAGGTCTGGGCGCTGGAAGCGTACGGCGCGGCCTACACGCTGCAGGAGATGCTCACGGTCAAGTCGGACGACACCGAGGGACGCCGCAAGGTCTACGAGTCGATCGTCAAGGGCGACCACCGGATCGAGGCGGGCATGCCCGAGTCGTTCAACGTGCTGGTCAAGGAGATCCGATCGCTCGCGATCGACATCGACCTCGATCACAACAGGTATTAACCGCGTGAACGGGTGAACGGGTGAACGAGTGAACGCGTGTGAGCGCCTGGAAGGAATTGCAGTAATCACGTGGACGAGTAACGAGGAAAGGGACGAGCGGGTGGTGTTTTACCCGCTCACCCGTTCACTCGTTCACTCGTTCACTGAAACCGGAGGTTTCAACCAATGAAAGCATTGCTGGATCTGTTCAAGCAGGTAACGCAGGAAGAGGAATTCGACGCGATCAAGATCGGGCTGGCTTCGCCCGAGAAGATCCGTTCGTGGTCGTACGGCGAAGTGAAGAAGCCGGAGACGATCAACTACCGCACGTTCAAGCCCGAGCGCGACGGCCTCTTCTGCGCCAAGATTTTTGGTCCAGTCAAGGATTACGAGTGCCTGTGCGGCAAGTACAAGCGCCTGAAGCACCGCGGCGTGATCTGCGAGAAGTGCGGCGTCGAAGTCACGCTGTCCAAAGTGCGCCGCGAGCGCATGGGCCACATCGAGCTCGCGAGCCCGGTCGCCCACATCTGGTTCCTGAAGTCGCTGCCTTCGCGCCTCGGCATGGTCCTCGACATGACGCTGCGCGACATCGAACGCGTCCTGTATTTCGAAGCCTACGTGGTGACCGAGCCCGGCATGACCCCGCTCAAGCGCGGCCAGCTCATGACCGAGGACGATTACCTCGCGAAAGTCGAAGAGTTCGGTGACGACTTCAGCGCCGCGATGGGCGCCGAAGGCGTGCGCGAGCTGCTGCGCAACCTCGACCTGAAGAACGAGGTCGAGACTCTGCGCACCGATCTCGCCGCGACGACGTCGGACACCAAGATCAAGAAGTTCGCCAAGCGCCTCAAGATTCTCGAAGCTTTCCAGAAGTCGGGCATCAAGCCGGACTGGATGATCATGGAAGTGCTGCCGGTGCTCCCGCCGGAGCTGCGTCCGCTCGTCCCGCTCGACGGCGGCCGCTTTGCGACCTCCGACCTGAACGACCTCTATCGCCGCGTGATCAACCGGAACAACCGGCTGAAGCGCCTGCTCGAGCTCAAAGCCCCCGAGATCATCGTGCGCAACGAAAAGCGCATGCTGCAGGAAGCCGTGGATTCGCTGCTCGACAACGGCCGTCGCGGCAAGGCGATGACCGGCGCCAACAAGCGTCCGCTGAAGTCGCTGGCTGAGATGATCAAGGGTAAGGGCGGCCGTTTCCGTCAGAACTTGCTGGGCAAGCGCGTCGACTACTCGGGCCGTTCGGTCATCGTGGTCGGTCCGCAGCTTAAGCTGCACCAGTGCGGCCTGCCGAAGCTGATGGCGCTCGAACTGTTCAAGCCCTTCATCTTCAACAAGCTCGAACTGATGGGCCTGGCTACCACGATCAAGGCTGCCAAGAAGCTGGTCGAAGTGCAAGAGCCAGTGGTCTGGGACATCCTGGAAGAGGTGATCAAGGAGCACCCGATCATGCTGAACCGGGCGCCCACGCTGCACCGGCTGGGCATCCAGGCCTTCGAGCCGATCCTGATCGAAGGCAAGGCGATCCAGCTGCATCCGCTGGTGTGCTCGGCATTCAACGCCGACTTTG
>JAQGNC010000329.1 GCA_028292065.1 Betaproteobacteria bacterium | reverse complement strand
CCATTCGAGTAAGCCCGCAGCGTTGCCGAGTACATCTGGCGCAGCTTGTCGAAGACCGAGCCCGTGATGCCCGAAGGCGAGTGGCGGTACTTCTCGATTTGCGTTGCGAGCGTGCTGCCGCCGGGGGCGTCGTAATCGCGGTCGACGATCTTCATGAACTGCGCACCGATCGCCCGGCCGAAGCGGGTCCATTCGACGGCGGGATTGCGGGTGGGGTAGGTCGCGTCGAGCAGCTCGCGGTTCTCGATGAAGAGCAGGCTTTTCACCACGCTCGTCGGGATCGATTCGAAATCCTTGTACGCGCGCTCGGGATAGCTGAAATTGAAGAGCGGCTCGTTGCGGCAGTCGAGCACCTGCAGTCCGGCCTGGGTTTTCTCGTTGTACGGCGGCGCGCGGCCGGACTCGATGAGGCTCGCGAGCTGGTGCGTCACGCGGGCCTGGGAATCGATCTCGTAGCCTTTGGCCTGCAGGCGCTTGAGGAACGCAGGCAGCTCGGTGTAGCCCAGGCGCTGGTCGTACGGGCCGGTCTTGGGAAACTGGATCGAAGCGCTGGCGCCGGGCTCGACCGCGAACTTCATGTCGCGGGCAAGGGCGGAAAAGTAGCGGGCCTGAAGGCGGGAGGCCTGGAACTCGCTGTAGATGCCGTAGGAGAGAACCAGGACGCCGAGGATGATCAAAACCGGGTAGAACAGTTTCGATCCGCGGGCCGGCGGCGGCGCGGGACGCATGGGCGGGGTCGGCGGCGCAGAGCGCCCGGACGGACTATGCGGCGCAGAGCGCCTTAGCTGAGCGGGCGCGTGCGACTGCGGCATTCTCGGTGCTGCCTCATGTGCGTTGATTCACGATTTGATTCTACATACGTGTTTCGGAAGATCGTGCGGAATCTTGAGCAATTTATGCAGCCGACCGAGAACGGTTGCGCGAAACATACACACGATTCGGCGAAGAGCGGCCGCGTGCCCTCGCTCCGGTAAGATCACTGTTTGTCGCCGAAGACGTCATTGCCCGAATCGATGCCCACGCTGGTCGAACAACTGAGCCGCTACGCCGCCGGGTTGCGGTACGAAGAACTGCCTGCCGCAGTGGTGCACCAGGCGAAGCGCCTCATCATCGACAGCGTGGGGTGCGCCCTCGGCGGTTACTGGAGCGAGCCGGCGCGCATCGCGCGCGAGGTCGCCTCGACCGTGCGCAGCAGCGAGCCGGTGACGGTGATCGGCAGCGGCGAGCGCACCAGCCCCGACCTCGCCACTTTCGCCAACGGCGTGATGATCCGCTTCCTCGATTTCAACGACGGCTACACGAGCACCGGCGAATCGGGCCATCCGAGCGACAGCATCGCGGCCGTGCTCGCGACCGCCGAGCTGCGCCGCAGGAGCGGCAGGGAAGCGATCGTGGCGACCGTCCTCGCGTACGAAGTGTTCTGCCGCATCTGCGATCCGGTCGACCTGAAACCGCTCGGCTTCGACCACGTCACGGTCGGCGCCATGGCGAGCACGGCGGCGGCCGCGCGGCTGCTCGGGCTCGAAGTGCGCGAGATCGAGGAGGCTTTCAACCTCGGCATCGCGCCCAACGTCGCGCTCTACCAGACCCGGATCGGCAACGTCTCGATGTGGAAAGGCTGCGCGTACGCCAACGCGAGCCGCAACGCGGTCTTCGCCGCGATGCTCGCCGCGCGAGGCATGACCGGCCCTGCGCCGATCTTCGAAGGCGTCGGCGGGTACTTCAAGGCAGTGACTCGCGAGCCTTTCGAGCTCCCGGTGATGGGCGGCGGCGACCACCCTTACAAGATCATGGAGTGCAGCGTGAAGCGCTTTCCCCTCGGCCAGTACTCGCAGACGGTCGTCGAGGCGGCGCTCGAGCTCAGGGAGAAAGCCGGCTCGCCGGATGCGATCGCCGAAATTCGCATCGAGACCGTCACGACCGCGGTCAGGCTGATGGCGGGTGACCCCGACAAGTGGGAGCCGAAGACTCGCGAGTCCGCCGATCACAGCATGCCGTATACGGTCGCCGTCGCGCTGATCCACGGCACAGTCGAGGAGAAGCACTTCGGCGAGCGTTACCTGCGCGACCCGAAAATCCGCGCGCTCGCCCGCCGCGTCAAAGTCGAGGCGACCGCCGAGGCCGACCGCCGGATGCCCGAAGCGATGCTGTGCCGGATGACGCTCGTCACCACCAGCGGCGACACGCACACCGCGGTCGTGGAGTACCATCGGGGCCACTGGAAAAATCCGATGTCCGATAATCAGATCGAAGCCAAGTTCACGAAGCTCTCGCACGAAGTATTGAACGACTCGCAAAGCAGCCGTTTGCTCGAAACCCTGTGGCGGCTTGACGACCTCTCCGACGCGGGCGAGATCGTGCGGCTGACGAAAGCCGGGTGAGGATGCAGCCGTTGTCGACTGCTGGCGGTAAGGCGTCCTCCGGCCGTATTCGCATCGCAACGGCTCGTGCGTGCGCGGCACTGGCTCTGGCTGCTGCCGCGTCGGCGCTCGCTGCCGACTACCCCGCGCGCCCGATCCGCCTCCTCGTGCCGTTCGCGCCGGGAGGCGGGGCCGACACGCTCGCGCGGATCGTCACGCCGAAGCTGACCGAAGGCATGGGACAACCTTGGGTCGTCGACAATCGCAGCGGCGCGAGCGGCAACATCGCCGCGGAAACCGTGGCGCGGTCGGCGCCCGACGGTTATACCGTGCTGATGGGCTTCAGCACCGTCCTCACCGTCAACCCGACGCTGTATAAGCTCGGCTTCGATCCGTCGCGCGACCTGCAGCCGGTCACGCTGCTCGCGACCGCTCAATACCTGCTCGTGGTCCACCCGAGCGTGCCGGCGACGACGGTCCAGGAGTTGATCGCGCTGGCGAGGCAGAAGCCTGCGTCGCTCAACTACGCGTCGGCCGGCACCGGCAGCCCGCTCCATCTCGCCGGCGAGCTCCTCCAGCGCCGTGCCGGAATCCGCATGGTCCACATTCCCTACAAAGGCGGCGGCCCCGCTGCAGCGGCGGTGCTCGCCGGCGAGTCGCAGGTCATCTTCGGCAGCGTGCCGGCTTCGATGCCGCACGTGAAATCAGGAAAGTTGAGAGCGCTCGCGACGAGCGGCTTGAAGCGCCTGAAAGTCGCGCCCGAGCTCACCACGCTCGCCGAAGCGGGTTTCCCGGGCTTCGACGTGACCGCGTGGTACGCATTCCTTGTCCCCGCCCGGACCCCGCAGGCGATCGTGACGCGCGTGCGTGAAGAGGCGGGACGTGCGCTCGAGCGCAGCGACGTGCAGCAGGTGATGACCGGGCAAGGGCTCGAAGCCGAGACGAGCACGCCGCAGGCGCTCGGCGAGCGCATCGCATCCGAGCGCGCGACGTGGGCCGAAGTGATCAGGGCCGCGGGAATCAAAGCGAATGACTGAGACCCCCGTCCCGGTTTCGACGGCCGCACGGTCGGGCTCCGCCGCGTACGTGCTGAAGCACCCCGGCGCTTTCGTCATGCAGACGCTGAAAGCGTTCCAGGCGAACCAGGGCCTGCTGCTCGCCGGCGCGGTGGCCTACTACACGCTGCTCTCGCTGATACCGCTCCTGATCCTGATCGTGATCGCGCTCTCGCACCTGATCGGCCAGGCAGAGCTCCTTTTCACCCTCGGTCGCTATCTCGAATGGCTCGTTCCCGGCCAGTCCAAAGCGGTCGTGCGCGAGCTGTCGAGCTTTCTCGAAAACCGTGACGTGCTCGGATGGGTGCTGCTGCTGACCATGGTTTTTTTCAGCTCGCTCGCTTTTGCCGTGCTCCAGAAAGCGATGGCCGTGATCTTCCTGCACCGCTTCACCGTCCGCCGGCGCCATTTCCTGGTGTCCGCGATGCTGCCCTACTGCTACATCCTCTTTCTCGGGGCAGGGCTGCTGGTAGTGACGCTCGTCGCGGCGGCGTTTCAGGCGGTCGGACAGGAGAGTCTTTATCTCTTCGGGAAAAGCTGGTCGCTCGGCGGGCTCTCGGGCGCGCTCCTGTACGTGCTCGGCGTCGCCGGCGAGATCTTCGTGCTGATGTCGATCTACCTCGTGATGCCGGTCGGACGTCTGTCGCTACGGCACGCGTTCATCGGCGCGGTGACGGCCGCGGTGCTGTGGGAAATCACGCGGCACGTGCTGGTGTGGTATTTCGCGACGCTGTCCCAGGTGAGCGTCGTCTACGGCTCGCTGACCACTTCGATCGTGGTCCTGTTCAGCCTCGAGATCGGCGCGACCGCGCTGCTGCTCGGGGCGCAGGTGATCTCCGAATACGAGCGGGTAGGCCGGGGCCACACCCATGTGTCGAAGGCCCCGATCAAAACCTGACGGTGGGGAAGGAGAGTTTGGCAGGCGCGCTGCGCCTGTAGTCCCCTCCCCATCAGGGGGAGGGTTAGGGTGGGGGTGGGTTAGCTAGTCCTGGCGGATCTTCGCAACGCGGATGACTTCGGCCCATTTCGCGAGGCTCGCGCGTATCTTCGCCGCGTATTCATCGGGGCCTACGCCGGAAATCTCGTACCCCTGACTCGAAAGCTTCTCGACCACGTCCGGCATTTTCAACGCGCGGGCGATCTCGTTGTGCAGCTTGTTCAGCACGTCCGCGGGCACCCGCGCCGGAAGCAGGAGACCGAAGTCGGAGGCGTATTCGTAGCCGCGGGCGCCGGACTCGTCGAGCGTCGGCACCTGCGGCACGGCGGGTGAGCGGTGCGCGCTCGTCACCGCGATCGGGCGCAGGCGGCCGTTGAAGATGTACGGCATGGCCGAAGGCAGCGCGGTGCCGGCGATCGAGATCTCGCCGCTGAGGAGCGCCGTCAGCGCCTGGGAGTTGCCTTTGTACGGCACGTGCACCGGATCGAAGCGAGGCACGGTCATGCGCAGCATCTCCATCGCGAGATGCGGCACGCTCGCGTAGCCGGACGACCCGTACGTGAGCTGGCCCGGACGCGAGCGGGCGAGGGCGACGAGCTCTTTGAGCGAGCGCGCGGGCAGCGACGGATGGACCATCACGATGTTCGGGACGACGGCGAGGAGAGTGACCGGCGTGAAGTCGCGCACCGGGTCGTAAGGGACTTTCTGCAGCCCCGGGGTCATCGTGAAAGTGGTCGTGATCAGGACGAGCGTGTAGCCATCGGGCGGGGATTTCGCGACCAGGTCGGGACCGAGCGTGGCCGATGCGCCCGGTCGATGCTCGACGAGCACCGGCTGGCCCCACGCTTCGGTCAGCTTCGCGCCGACCACGCGCGCGAGCAGGTCGACGCCGCCGCCGGGCGGGAAAGGGACGATGACGCGCAGCGGTTTGGCGGGATACGACGGTTGCGCCGCCGCCGGCGCTGAGAGGAGCGCTGCGAGCGCGAGAGCGGCCAGGGCGAGGAGCGGTGGTGAGGGGCGAAGAGCGGAATCGCGAAAACCGCTATCGCGAAAACCGGGGTCTGACCCCAAAAAGCCGGGGTCAGACCCCACCCCGGGGTCAGACCCCTGTGAGGAGCGCGTCACGTATTGCGCACCGCGCGGCCGCCGTCGATGGTCACGATCGTGCCGCTGATGTAGGACGCACGCTCGGACGCGAGATACACGACGGTGTCGGCGATCTCGTCGGGTCTCGCGAGGCGCCCGAAAGGGGCGTTCCTGATGAGCTCGCGCCAGCGGCCGCCGTCGCCGAGCTCGAGCTTCGCCCGCGGCTCGAGGCGCTCGCGCAATCGGTCGGTGTCGATCTGTCCCGGGTTGACCCCGACCACGCGCACGCCGTAGTCGACGCTTTCGCCGCCGAGCGTCTTGGTGAAAGCCATCAGCGCGGCGTTGCCGGTCGAGCCGGCGATGTAGTCCTGGCGCAGGCGCTCGCCCGAGACGCCGATCACGTTGACGATCACCCCGCGACGGCGTTGCTGCATCGCGCGGTAGACCTCGCGGGTGAGATTGATGTAGCCGAAGACTTTCAGGTCCCACGCCTGACGCCAGCGCGCATCGTCGATGTCGGTCAGGCGCGCCGACGGAATGCCGCCCGCGTTGTTCACGAGGATGTCGACCTGGCTGCAGCGCTCCGCGAGCTTGGCGAGGCTGTCGCTTTCGGAGAGGTCGAGGGCATGACAGCCGACGCGCACGTCGCACTCGTCGAGTATGGTCTTGCGGGCGGCCTCGAGGTCGGCCGGCGTGCGTGCGGCGAGGTGCAGGTGGCAGCCTTCGCGCGCGAGTCCCTGCGCGATCGCAAAGCCGATTCCCCGCGACGCGCCGGTCACGAGCGCGGTATGTCCTGCGAGCTTGAGGTCCATCGATGTCTCCTCCCCCGGTCGGTTGAAAGGACGGGTTGAAGCCCGTCGCTCGTCTCGGCATAAAAAAAGGACGGGCCTGGAGCCCGTCCTAATAGCATGACACTTATCCGATGCTGCCCGCCGCGACGGCCCGGAGCCGAAGGAAGGAGGGTTCAACGAGGGAGACCCTGGTCTCCCTCGTTGGCGTTCACCGGAAGAAGCGGAGGCTCGCCGTCAGACCAGCTTCAGATTCTTCAGGGGCAGGTTACGAACCGGTTTGCCCGTCGCGGCATATATCGCGTTCAGCACCGCGGGCGCGACCACGCAGATCGTCGGCTCGCCGACACCGCCCCAGAAATCGTAAGTCGGCACGATCACCGTTTCCACTTTCGGCATGTCCGCGAGCTGCAGGATGCGGTAGGTGTGGAAGTTGTTCTCGACGATGCGCCCTTTGTCCACGTTGAGCTCGCCGTAGAAGGTCGCCGACAGGCCGTAAGCGACCGAGCCTTCGACCTGCGCCGCGATCTGCTCGGGGTTCACCGCGTGACCGCAATTGAGCGCGAGCACCATCCGATGAACCTTCACCTTGCCGTCGACCATCGAGACTTCAGCGGTCGCCGCGGAGTAGCTGCCATAGCCCATGAACTGGGCGATGCCGCGATGGACGCCCGGCGGCAGCGGCTTGCCCCAGTTGCCTTTGTCCGCA
>JAQGNC010000309.1 GCA_028292065.1 Betaproteobacteria bacterium | reverse complement strand
GCGAACTTGCCCTGGTTGTTCCAGATGCCGTCGGCGTCGTAGCGAGTCAGCATCTCGCGAATCACTTCGGGAATGCGCTCGTGGTAATACGCGGCGTTCGGGCACGTCACGTAATGCTCGGACACTTCGCAGAAGTTGCCGTCGCGGTCCCGGCTGAACCATTCGGGGTGTTCCGCGGCCAGGCTTTTCGGCGCGCAGCTCGGATCGATCCGCGCGAGCACGTGCAGGCCTGCGGCGTGCGCCGCGGGGATGACTTCGGCGAGCAGGTCGCGCGAGCCGAGCCCGCTGCTGATGCGATGACCGGCGATGCGAGTCTGGTAGAACGCGACGATGCCGCCGCCGTTGATGCAGAAAGCGGTCGCGCCGAAGCTTTTCACGTCCTGCACCAGTTGCCGGGCGTCGATCTTCGGCTCGTCGCCTTCGCGCAGGTTGACGAGCAGGACACGGTTGGGACGTTGGTACCAGTTCACGGATGTCATCGCCTAAAAGTCAAAAGCAGTGAACGCCAAGGACGCGAAGGAAAAAGCAGGGACGCAAAGGAGGCGTGGCTTACGAAGCGGGTGTTCGAGTGGCTTGCGTCCCTTTTTCCTGCTTTGCATTTGATTTTAATTTCAATCTGCACGAGTCGGCTGACGCCTCTCTGCCGGCGTGACACGCCGGTCGTCTTCGATCTTCTCCCCCGCGCGGCGCGCCACGTCGGCTTCGAACAGCTCGCGCAACTGGTCTGCCGCCTGGCGGGCAGTCTGCACGAGCTGGGCTTCGTCGTGGTGGACGCCGTACTGGGCTTCGAGTTGCGCTTCGTCGTGCTCCCTGAAGATCGTCACCGCCTGGCTCGCCGCGGGCTCCTCGAACCCGAGGTTGAGCAGCGACTGGTGCGCGGCCTCGAGACTCGCCGGAAACGTCTCGCGATAGATGCGGCTCACGCCGAGATCGCGCAGCCTGAAGTAGTGAACGCGATTGCGCGCGCGGGCGACGATCTCGAGCTGTGGAAAGTGCTTGCGCACCATGCGCGCGGTCTTGACCGACGCTTCGACGTCGTCGATCGCGAGCACGAAAAGCTTCGCGTCGCCGGCTTTTGCCGCCTGCAGCAGCTCGAGCCGTGAAGCGTCGCCGTAGTAGATGCGGTTACCGAAGCGCCGCACGAAATCGACCTGCGCGTAGCTCGCGTCGAGTGCGGTGAAAGGGATGTCGGCCATGCGCAGCACGCGCGAGACGATCTGCCCGAAGCGGCCGAAACCCGCGATGATCACCGGCGCCGGCGCCGCGTCGATCGTGTCGTACTCCCTCGCTACCTGCCGCGCGGTCCACGCCGCGAGGAGGCGCTCGTGCAGGGCCATCACCGGCACCGCGAGCAGCATCGAGATCGTCACCACGAGCACGAGGCGCTCGCGCGTCGGGTCGTCGAGGATGCCCACAGCGGCCGCCGCGCCGAACAGCACGAACGCGAATTCCCCGCCTTGCGCCAGCGCGACCGCGACGCGCTGGCCTTCGTCGTTCGGCAGCCGTGCGGCGCGCGCGATCGCATACACGACGGCGAATTTGACGGCCATCAGCACGAGTGCGAGCCCGAGCAGCACCAGCGGCATTTCGCGTGCGAGCGTGAGGTTCGCGCTCATGCCGACGGTCATGAAGAAGAGCCCGAGCAGCAGGCCTTTGAAAGGCTCGATGTCGGCTTCGAGCTCGTGACGGAACTCGGAGTCGGCGAGCAGCAGTCCGGCGAGGAAGGCGCCGAGCGACATCGAGAGGCCGAGCCGCTCCATGATCACCGCCGACCCGACGACGAGCAGCAGCGCCGCGGCGGTGAACACTTCAGACGTGCTGTGCTTCGCGATGAATTTCAGCGCCGGCCGCACCAGGATGCGTCCGGCGACGATGAAGACCGCTATCGCGGCGACCGCTTTCGCGGCGACGGTCCAGCTCACCGCGTCCTTCATCGAGGCGAACGCGAGCAGCGGCACCAGCGCCAGGAGCGGGATCACCACGATGTCCTGGAAGAGGAGCACCGCAAAAGCATCGCGGCCGTGGTTCGCCGCGAGCTGGCCGCGTTCGGCCAGCGAGGTGAGCACGAGCGCGGTCGACGACATCGCCATCCCGAAAGCCGCGACGAGCGCCGCCTGCCATGACAGGCCCAGCCACACCGCGCACAGCCCGAGCACCAAGGCGGTCACGCCGACCTGCGCGCCGCCGAGCCCGAAGACCAGGCGGCGCATGCTCCACAGCCGCGCCGGCTCGAGCTCGAGCCCGACCAGGAAGAGCAGGAGCGCGATGCCGAACTCGGCGAAGCTGAGGGTGTTTTCCGCGTCCGGCACGACGCCGAAACCCCACGGGCCGAGCAGCATGCCGGCCGCGAGATAGCCGAGCACCGCGCCGAGCTTGAAGCGCTGGAAGAGCGGCACGAGCAGCACCGCGCTCAGCAGGAAAATGGTGGCGATTTCGAGCAGATGCATGCTGGAGGTCAGTGTGTAGTGTTCAGTGTTGTGCGCAGCGTTCAGTGAGCAGCCAACTTAACACTAAACACTCGAAACTGAACGCCGGGACGAGTCGCTAGGCGACGTCGTGACCCGCCGCGATCCACGCGTCGAGCCCGCCTTCGAGCGGACGCACGCGGACGTAGCCCTTGTCGATCAACGTGCGGGCGACACGCGCCGCGCTGGCTTCGTTCGGTCAACTGCAATAGACGACGACTTCGCGCTCCGGAGGCACTGTCTCGAGGATCGCTTCGAGGCTGTCCAGGTCGCCGGTGATCGCACCCGGGATGCGCCGCGGGTCGGCTTCGCGCGCAAGCGGGGACCTCGCATCGATGATCACCGGCTGCGCGCCGCTGTCGATCATGCTGCGCAACTCGACCACGTTGATGCGGATCATGCGCAGGAAGCGGATGAGCAGATAGCGCTCGGTCCCTTTGACCGCGATGTAGATCAGCACGAGGATCAGTGCGATCGCCAGGGCGCCCGCGCCCATCGCTTCGATGCGCGCGAGCAGGAGCTCGATTTCCCTGCGGAAAAAGAATCCGGAAGCGACCGGCAGCGCGGCCCACAGCGCCGCGGCCGCGGCGCTATAGACGATGAAGCGGCAAAAGCCCACGTGCATCGCGCCCGCGAGCGGCGGCGCGACGGTGGAGAAACCCGGGAC
>JAQGNC010000301.1 GCA_028292065.1 Betaproteobacteria bacterium | reverse complement strand
CCTGAACGATCTGCTAAGCTTTCCCGACCCCTTACAAAGGAGTCACGAGCATGCATCGCAGACAGTTTCTCGCGGGCTTCGCAGCGTCGACCGCCGCGGGTGTCGTCCACGCGGTCGAGCCGTCCCGGATCTGGCTCGCGCAGGCGCCGGCCGCGGCGCCGGTCAGGCGCAGCCCGGACGTGATCTTCGTCCCGACGCCGAACGAAGTCGTCGACAAGATGCTCGAGATGGCGAAAGTTACCGCGAAAGACACGGTCTACGATCTCGGCTGCGGGGACGGGCGCATCGTGATCACCGCCGCCCAGAAGTTCGGCGCGCGCGCGGTCGGCATCGACATCGATCCGCGGCGCATCGCCGAAGCGCAAGCGAACGCGAAAGCCGCGAAGGTCACCGACAAGGTGCGTTTCGTCGAAGGCGACCTGTTCGAAGCCGACATCGGCGACGCCACGGTCGTGAGCCTCTATCTCCTGACGAGGCTCAACGAGAAGCTGAAGCCCAAGCTCATGAGCGACCTCAAGCCGGGCACTCGCGTCGTCTCCCACGCTTTCGACATGGGCGACTGGAAACCCGAAGCGACCGCGCACGTGGCGTCGTCGACGGTTTATCTGTGGAGGATTCCGGGGAAGTGAGTTGAAGGGGGGTGAGTGAAGGGTGAGTGAGTGAAGGGTGAAGGGATGAAGGGTGAAGGGTGAAGGGTGAAGGGTGAAGGGTGAATGAGTGAAGGGTGAATGAGTGAAGGGTGACTGAGTGAAGGGTGAATCAGACCCACCCCCATCCCAACCTTCCCCCTGAGGGGGAAGGAGAGTTATCCCTCTCGGGATGCTGATACCCTCACCCCTCACCCTTCCCTATTCGTCCTTCATCCCTCATCCCTCATCCCTCATCCCTCATCCCTCGCCCTCGCCCCTCCCCCCTTCACCCTTCACCCTTCACCCCCTCGGCCCCTTCCTTGCATAGCCAGTCCCGTCTTTACATCTCTCCCGCCCCATGCGTTTAGTCCCTTCCCTGATCCTGGCCGCGGTTTTCGCCGGGTGCGCGACTCTGCCGGACGTTCATCCGTGGTCCCGGTCGGGCAGCGATAAAGCGCCCACGCTCGTCAGCGCGCGCGGAACGCTCACACCCGAGCGCAGCGCTGCCGTGCTGAAGCGCCTGCAGGCCAAAGGCGGCGGGTCGGACCTGTTCGTGCGCCATATGGCGGTCGAAGAGGAAGTCGCCGGCCGCCCGCTGACCATCGGCAACCACGCGAGCGTGCTGGTCGACGGCCCCGCGAGCTACCGCGCGATGTACGACGCGATCGAAGGCGCGCGCGACCACATCAATGTCGAGTTCTACATCATCGAAGACGACGAGGTCGGCAGGCGCTTCAGCGACGCGCTGCTGCGCAAGCGCGCCGAAGGCGTCGCAGTGAACCTCATGTACGACAGCGTGGGAAGCAACCAGGCGCCCGCGTCTTTTTTCCAGAAGCTGCGCGACGGCGGGGTGACGGTGCTCGAATACAACCCGGTCAATCCGCTCAGGGCGCGCGGCGACTGGAGCGTGAACAACCGCAACCATTCCAAGCTCGTCGTGGTCGACGGCCAGGTCGCGTTCACCGGCGGCATCAACATCAGTGACGTGTATTCGAGCGGCTCGTCGCCCGGGTCGCGCCGGGGCAGCGGTGGTGGACTTTCCGGCGGCGGTTTGTCCCGGGGCTCCGCCTCGCGCGAGCCGAAAAGCCTAGGATGGCGCGACACCAACATCCGCATCGAAGGTCCGGCGGTCGACCAGCTGCAGAGGCTTTATCTGGAGACGTGGAAAAAGCAGGGCGGACCTCCACTCGAGGAGCGCAACTGGTTCCCGACCATGAAGCGCCAGGGCGACCATCCGGTCCGGATCGTCGCCAGCGGCCCCGGCGACGAAGTGCCCGCGATTTACGTGGCGCTGCTGATGGCGATCGCACACGCCGAGCGCTCGGTGCACATCACCATGGCGTACTTCGTTCCCGACCCGCAGACCATCGCTGCGCTCAAAGGCGCCGCCGCGCGCGGCGTCGACGTGACGCTCGTGCTGCCGTCGTATACCGATTTCTGGGCGGTATTCCACGCCGGACGCTCGCATTACACCGAGCTGCTCGACGCCGGCGTGAAGATCTACGAGCGCCAGCAGGCGCTGCTGCACGCGAAGACGATCGTGATCGACGGCGTCTGGTCGACCGTCGGCTCGAGCAACCTCGACTGGCGCAGCTTCCTGCACAACGAAGAATTGAACGCCGTCATCCTCGGCTGGGATTTCGGCAAACAGATGGAGGCGATGTTCGAGGCGGACCTCAAGGACTCGGTGAAGGTCGACCGCGAGGCGTGGCGACGCCGGCCGTGGGACGCCAGGATGAAAGAGCTCGCGGCGCGGGTGTGGGAGTACTGGCTTTAGCGAGCGTTCGCTCGCTAAAGCCAACTGGCCGGTAAACGAACGGGGGAAACCAATGGTTTCCCCCCATAGGCCCCCCTTCCTTCGCTTAACCCGCTCCCTTGACCCGAGACGGCCGCCGGCATAGCCTCGCGAGGCCGCGAAAATCACGCGGAACTACCGCTGGAAACGAATGACACAGGTATCAGGTGCGGCGTGCATTCTTCTGCTCGCCGCGTGTGCGATGGCGGCGGAGGGCACCGTGCCGTACGTCGTTCAGGGGGATGCCATACCCGAACCCCTTACTACGGTGCCGGGCGAGCCGGCGAGAGGCCGCGAGGTCGTCACGGGCCGCGATGCGAACTGCCTGCTGTGCCACGCCATACCGGAAACCGGGGAACGCTTCATGGGGAACGTCGCGCCATCGCTGTCCGCCGTCGGCACGAGGCTCACGCCGGGGCAGTTGCGCCTGCGCGTGGTCGATCCCACGCGGCTGAAGCCCGACGTTGCGATGCCGGCTTACTACCGAACGCAGGGGCTCGACCGGGTGATGGAGCCGTATCGCGGCAAGCCGGTGCTCTCCGCCCAGCAGGTCGAGGACGTCGTCGCTTACCTGACGAC
>JAQGNC010000173.1 GCA_028292065.1 Betaproteobacteria bacterium | reverse complement strand
GTGTACCACCATCAGCCTGGCGTAGCGCGTAGGTGATCTGCTCTTCCGAAAACTGTGATTTCTTCATCGTCCCGTCCCCTGTGAAGGATCGATGAAGGCAGACTAACTCTACTTATGAACTGCCGTCGAATTCAGGTCCAACGTCGAACCTTGGTTTCCCTCTGTTCGTTTACCGCCCCACTGGGCCCCGACGGGACCCTCAGGGGGAAGGTTGGGATGGGGGTGGGTTTGAAGGAAGCGGAGCTGAAGGAGCTATGTGCCACCTAGCTCTGTACCGTGATCTTCGCCTGCTTGACCACCTTCTTCCACTTCTCCACGTCGCGCCTGATCACTGCGCGGAACTGCTCGGGCGAGCCGCCTCCCGGCTCGAGGCCTTCGCCGGCCATGCGTTCCTGCAGCTCTTTGGACTGCAGCGCCTGGGCGATGCCTTTGTTCCAGAGCGCGACGATGTCTTTCGGCAGGCCTTTCGGTCCCCACACGCCGTACCACAGCACGACGTCGTAGCCTTTCACGGTCTCGCCGACGGCCGGCACGCCCGGCAGCGCGCTGACGGGTTTTTCGGTCGACACCGCGAGCCCTCGCAGGCGACCGGCTTTGACGTGCGGTATCGCCGCCGGCATCGCGGCGAACATGAGCTGGATCTGGTTGCCGAGCAGCGAGGTGATCGCGGGTCCCGTTCCCTTGTAAGGGACGTGGGTCATCTTCGTGCCTGCGAGCAGCTCGAAGAGCTCGGTCGCGAGATGGGTGATGCCGCCGGTTCCGGTCGAGCCGTAGTTGAGCGCACCGGGTTTCGACTTCGCGAGGCTGATGAGCTCGGCAACATTCTTCACCGGCACGCCGGGATGGAGCGCGAGCACGAATCCCGAGTCGCCGATCATCGCGATCGTCTGGATGTCGTTCACCGGATCGTAGGCGAGGTTGTACAGCGCGGCGTTGGTGCCGTAGCTTCCGGACACCATGATCACGGTATAGCCGTCGGGCACCGCGCGCACCGCCATCTCGGCGCCGATCGTGCCGCCTGCGCCGCCGCGGTTGTCGACGACGACCGTCTGCCCGAGCGCTTCCGACATCTTCTGCGCGATCGTGCGTCCGACGATGTCGGTGCCGCCGCCGGGTGCGAAAGGCACGATCATGCGGATGGGCTTCGTCGGATATTTCTGGGCTTGCGCGCACACGGCTGGAAAGCCGAGCGCTGCGACGAGAGCCATGCTTAGGATACGCACTACGTAAGGCATCGAAGCTCCTGTGCGTGGGACGAAGTTGTAGCGCAGAGCCCTGTCCTGAGCCGGTCGAAGGGCGCCTCGCCTGCAGCAAAGCGCGCGGCCGATGGCTGCAGGCGAGGGCGCCTGCGCTACGTACTGCGCGTGAGCAGCAGCGCGAGCAGATCGCCGACCGTGTGCCGCTCGATGTTCAGTGCGACTTGCGCGATCCGCTCGACCGGCAGGTGCGCGTTGATCCCGCGGAATTTCTCGGTGATGCCTCGCGCGTCTATCGGCGCCGCGGGCGAGCCCGAGGGGTCGAGCACGTCGACGCGCACGAGCTCGCCGCCCGCTTCGGCCGCGACCCACCCGGCGAAGTGCTTCGGGTACAGCGCGTCGAGCTTCGGGTCGTGAACGAGGTCGAGATTTTTCGCGAGCGCAACCAGCGCGGAATCGGACAATCGCTCGTCCCCGAACTGCTGCGGCAGCACCTGGCCTTCGACGAGCGCTGCGGCGACGATGTAGCGCAGGCTCATCTGGGCGTTGAGCGCGTTGGTCGGGCGATAGTCGAAACCGCACTGCACGTCGACGACTTTGCTCAAGCCGACTTTCACCGGCCGCGTCGGATCCCACGGCGCGCCGAGCTTTTGCCTCAACGTCAGCGCCGCGTCGACGTACGAGTGCGTGCTGCCGCAGCACGAATACGGTTTGATCGACGTGGTGTCGAGCCGATAGACGCTGCCGAGATCGGCGGTAAGCGGCGCGGGGTCTGACGCGTCGGAGAACGCCTTGAGCACGCCGCCGTCTTCGAACTCGTAGATCTGCGTAGGGCCGGTGAACCCGAGCGCCGCCAGCTCCGCCGCGAGCACGCCGGAATGCGCGGCCTTGCCGGCGTGCAGGCGCTTGCTCATCGCGCCGTCGGCGTTGAACGCCCACACCCCGGCGCCTTGCGTGCCGGCGAGGCCGAGCGCCCACGCGGTGTGTTCGGCATCGAGCCCCATTAGAACCGCGCACGCGGCAGCCGCACCGAACGGTCCGCAGACCCCGGTCAGATGCCAGCCGCGCAGCCGCGTCGCAGACGGGTTGAGGGCGAGGCTCGAGCGGATCATCACTTCGTAGCCTGCGGCGATCGCGGTGACGAGGCGCCTGCCGTCGGCGCCGAGCTTCTCGGCAACCGCGAGCGCCGCGGGCACGACGACCGCGCCCGGGTGCAGCTTGGCGTTGTGATAATCGTCGAGCTCGAAAGCGTGCGAGGAGGTGCCGTTCACGAGCGCGGCGTCGGCTGCGCGCAGCGTCGGCGCGCCGTCGCCCCAGACCGTCGATTCGGCTTTGGCGCCGCCGTCGCGCGCCCACGCGAGCAGCATCTGCGCCCACGGCGTTCGATAGCCGTAAACACCGCAGCCGAGCGTATCGAGCAGCGCGCAGCGCACGACTTCGCGCGTGCGCTCCGGCAACTGCTCGTAGTCGAGTTGCGCGACCCACTCGGCCACTGCACGCGTCGCAGCGGGAAGCGCCTTGCGATCCATGTTCATTGCGGGCTCCTTGCGGTGGGCAGCCGTCGCACGTTCGTCGTCGCGGCGGCCGCGGGCGCAGTCATTCTATCCCCGTCGCGAGCGCTTCAGCGGCGCCGCGAGAGCAGGCTCATCCCCGCGAGGTTGATCGCGTTGAGCCAGAACACCGGCGACGCGCCGAAAGCGGCGCCGAGGGCGCCCGAGAGGAGCGGCATCGCCACGCGCGCCACGTTGTTCGCGGTCAGCCGCAGCCCGGTCACTTCACCGGTCCTGCCCGGCGGCGACTTCTCGAACGAGGTGCTCATGAGGAGCGGCTGGGTGCAGCCCACGCCGATGCCGATCACGAACGCCACCGCCATCAGTGCGTAGGCGCTCCTGAATAGCGGAAAGACCGCGAACGCACACGCGGCCACCAGCAGAAAACCGAACATGATCTGGTCGGGGCGCAGCCGCCGCGTCAGCGGGCCGAGCATGAACCGCGTGAGCAGGATCGCGAACGCGTACGCCCCGAGGATCGTTCCGGTCGTCGTCGCGGACAGGCCGATCTGGTGGCTGTACACCGGCACGTAGAAAGCGAACAGCTCGGAGGACGCGACCGACAGGCCGCTGATGATGATGAGCCTGCGCAGCGGCGGGTCGCGCAGGAGCTCGATGGGGCTGCCTTTCCTGCCTGTCGTCTTCACCGGCTCGAGCCGCGCCAGGTCGCGTTTGAACGTGAGCATCGCGATCGGGATCAGCGGGACGAAGCAGAAGAAGAGAAACGTGAGGCTGTGTCCCGCGTGATCGATCGAGTAGCCCGCGGACACCGGCCCGATCAGGCTCGAGGTCGAGTAGCCGATCGAAAGCCAGGCGAAATTGCGCGGGCGGTGCTCCGGGCGGCCGATCGCGCCGGCGAGGGTCTGGATGGCAACGTTGAAGAACACGAAGCCGCCGCCCATCAGTATGGCCACCGCGAAAAGTCCGGAGAGGTCGCGCCAGAGAAAGCCGGTGAGCAGCGCGATTCCCGTGATGATCGCGCCGACGATCAGCGGCGTGCGCAGTCCGCGGGTATCGGCGAGCCGGCCGGTGTAGACGCCGAGGATGAGCGGCACCAGCGCGTATAACGCCGCCAGCACGCCGACCATCGCCTGGCTTGCGCCGAGGTGGAGGGCGTAAAGGGACACGACCACTTTGCTGCCGATGTAGCAGCCGTGGATGGACATGCTTAGGAGTACGACTAGAAACATTGCAGTAGCCTTAGATCAAACCGGGGTCTGACCCCAAAAAACCGGGGTCAGACCCCAAACCGGGGTCTGGCCCCACCGGATCAAACCGGGGTCTGAC
>JAQGNC010000241.1 GCA_028292065.1 Betaproteobacteria bacterium | reverse complement strand
GACTCCGACTTTCGCGGAGCTCGCGTATCGCCCCGACGGCACCGCGGGCCTCAATTTCGCGCTGCGCCCGTCGGTGAGCACCCATTACGAGACCGGCGTCAAAGTGAAGGTCACCGAAACCAACCGTGTCACCGCCGCGATCTATCGCATCGACGTCGCGGACGAGATCGTCGTCGCGACCAACAGCGGCGGGCGCACCACGTTCAAGAACGCGTCGCACACCCGGCGCGAAGGCGTCGAGCTCGGCTGGCAGGCGCAACTCGGCCAAGGCTTCGAAACTGCCGTCGCGTACACCTACCTCAAAGCGCGCTTTACCGAGCCTTTCACGGCCGGCGCCCCGGCGGTCACGGTGCAGGCCGGCAGCCGCCTGCCCGGCGTGCCGGCGAGCACGCTGTACGGCGAGCTCGTGTGGCGGCATCCCGCGTCGGGCTTTCACGCCGGCGTGGAAGTGCGGCACAACAGTAAAGTCTTCGTCGACGACCAGAACAGCGACGCCGCCGAAAGCTATACGATCGGCAACCTCAGGGCGGGTTTCGAGCAGCGCACGCGCCAGTGGCGTTTCACCGAGTTCGTCCGCGTCGACAACGTGACCAACAAGGATTACACCGGGTCGGTCATCGTCGCAGAGGGTAACCGGCGCTTCTTCGAGCCGTCGCCCGGGCGCAACTGGCTCTTCGGACTCTCCGCGCAACTGACGTTTTAACGCGGAAGACGTCATCCTGGCGCAGGCCGGGATCCATCTTGAACCGCTCTTGCACAGCCTCACGTTCGAATAAACTCACGTCAACATGGATTCTGGCCTGCGCCAGAATGACGAGTCCTCCATTTACGGCTTCAGGCAGATGGTCACGATCACTATCAACGGCGAGCGTCGCGAGTTCGCGCAAGCGGTCGCTTTGGCGCAACTTGTCGAAGCGCTCGGCCTCGCCGGCAAGCGCATCGCGATCGAGCGCAACGGCGAGATCGTTCCGCGCGGGCAGTTCGCAGCGCACGCGATCGCGGACGGCGACCGGCTCGAGATCGTCGTGGCGGTGGGCGGCGGCTGAAAGCGCTGCGAGCACGTGCGCCACGGGATCGCCACGTCGCGCTACGCGGCTCCTCGCGATGACACCAACGGGGTCATTGCGAGGAACGCGGTGACGAAGCCTGTCCTGAGCTTGTCGAAGGGCAATCCCGAGGCGCTCGCGGCGGACTACAAAAGACACACTGGAGGATGGTAATGATCAAAAGAACATGTGCCGCACTCGTGCTCGCTTTACTGCCGCTCGCCGCGGCGTCCCAGCAGTTCCCCCAGCGCCCGGTGCGCATGGTGGTGCCGCTCACGCCGGGTTCCGGCGCGGACATCGCGGGGCGCATCGTCGGCCGCCAGCTCGGCGAAACGTGGAAACAGACCGTCGTCGTCGACAACCGTCCGGGCGCCGGTGGCCAGATCGGCACGAGCCTGGTGGTGCGCGCGGCGCCCGACGGTTACACGCTGCTCGTGCAGTCGTCGTCGCACGCGGTCAATCCCGCGATCTACAAGAACCTGCCTTACGACTCGCTCAAAGACCTCGTCGACGTGGCCACGCTCGGCTCCGCGCCCTACGCGATGGTCACTGCGCCGTCGGGACCGTATCGCCCGCTCAAGGCGCTCATCGACGGCGCCAGGGCGAAGCCGGGCGAAGTCGCCTTCGCTTCCGCGGGCGTGGGAACCTCGACTCACCTCACCGGCGAGTATTTCGCGCAGTCGGCAGGCGTGAAGCTGCTGCACGTGCCCTTCAAGGGTTCCGCCGAAGCGCTGCAGGACGTCGCCGCGGGCCGGGTCGCGTTCTACATGGCGCCGCTCAGCACCGCGATCGGGCTCATCAAGGACAATCGCCTCGCGGTGCTCGGCGTCGCGAACGCGAAGCGCATCAGCATGCTGCCGAACGTGCCGACGATCGCGGAACAGGGCCTTCCCGGCTTCGAGATGGATGTATGGTTCGGGGTGTGGGCGCCTGCCGCGACGCCGCGTCCGATCCTGCAGAAGCTCTCCGCCGACATCCGCACCGCGCTCGAATCGCGCGAAGTGCGCGACCAGTACGCGAAGCTCGGCATGGAGCCGACCGGGATTTACCTCGACGACTTCGCGAAATTCGTCCGCGGCGAGATGGCGAAATACGAGAAGGTCGTCAGGCGCGCCGACATCCAGCCGATGTAGCGCTCGCGCTGCTTGACGCGCGTCATTGCGCACCGCAGCGACGGCGTGCAGACTTCGCCGATACTCCTGAAAGCACCCGCCATGAAACCCCACGAAAATCTCGATCCGCTCGTCATCGCAGGCAAGCCTTACGCGTCGCGGCTGCTCGTCGGCACGGGCAAATACAAGGATTTCGCCGAGACTCGCGCAGCGGTGGAAGCGAGCGGCGCGCAGATCGTGACCGTCGCGATCAGGCGCACCAACATCGGCCAGAACCCCAACGAGCCGAGCCTGCTCGACGCGCTGCCGCCTTCGCAGTTCACGCTGCTGCCGAATACCGCCGGCTGCTATAGCGCCGACGATGCGGTGAGGACGCTGCGTCTCGCGCGCGAGCTCCTCGACGGCCACGAGCTCGTGAAGCTCGAAGTGCTCGGCGACCCGCGCTCGCTGTACCCGAACGTCGTAGAGACGATCGCGGCTGCGAAGACGCTCGTCGCCGATGGTTTCAAAGTGATGGTCTACACCTCGGACGATCCGATCATCGCGAAACAGCTCGAAGAGATCGGCTGCGTCGCGGTGATGCCGCTCGCGTCGCTGATCGGCTCGGGCATGGGCATACTCAACCCGTGGAACCTGCAGATCATCATCGAGAACGCGAAAGTGCCGGTGCTCGTCGATGCCGGCGTCGGCACCGCCTCCGACGCCGCGATCGCGATGGAGCTCGGCTGCGACGGCGTGCTCATGAACACCGCGATCGCCGCCGCGAAAAATCCGGTGCTGATGGCAAGCGCAATGAAGAAAGCGGTCGAAGCCGGCCGCGACGCTTTCCTCGCGGGGCGCATGCCGAAGAAACTGTACTCGGCGTCGCCGAGCTCGCCGACGAGCGGCCTGATCACTCCGGCACCTTAAAAGCAAACCCACCGGTCATCCTCACTGTCCTGAAGGCTGCCTGCGGGACCCGTCGGGCAGTGAACGATGCGCAAGGAGACCGAGGCTTCCCTCGGCGCTTCCTTTCCTCCAGATCCTAAAACCTTAAAACCACCCCCACCCTAACCCTCCCCCTGAAGGGGAGGGGAAGTGATCCGCGCCGCGGATAACTCTCCTTCCCTTCAGGGGGAAAGCCGGGATGGGGGGGGGTTCAGCCACATGTCCGAATCACACCGCCACATCCGAAGCTACGTCCTGCGCCAGGGCCGCGTGTCCAACGCGCAGCGCCGCGCGCACGATACTCTGCTGCCGCGCCTCGGGATCGAGTATTCGGCGACGCCCCTGGACCTCGACAGCGTCTTCGCCCGCAGCGCGCCTCGCATCCTCGAGATCGGTTTCGGCATGGGTGAGACCACTGCCGCGATCGCCGCGGCGCACCCCGAGAACGATTATCTTGCGCTCGAGGTTCACACCCCCGGCGTGGGAAGCCTCCTCAAGCAACTCGACGAGCAGGACATATCGAACGTGCGCATCATCCAGCACGACGCGGTCGAAGTGCTCCAGCACATGATCGAGCCCGAAAGCCTCGACGGCGCGCACATCTTCTTTCCCGACCCGTGGCCGAAGAAACGTCAGCAGAAGCGGCGCCTCATCCAGGCGCCGCTCGTGTCGCTCCTCACCTCGCGCCTCAAACCCGGCGGCTATGTCCACGCCGCGACCGACTGGGAAGAGTACGCGCAGCAGATACTCGACGTGTTCAGCGCCGAGCCGCTGCTGAAGAACACCGCCGAAGACTTTGCGCCCCGCCCCGACTACCGTCCGCTGACGAAATTCGAGCAGCGGGGTTTGCGGCTCGGACATGGGGTGTGGGACATCGTGTTCCGGCGCGTAGCTCACGGGACGTTAAAACCACCCCCACCCTAACCCTCCCCTGAACGGCAGGGGACTACAGGCGCAGCGCGCCTGCCAAACTCTCCTTCACCCTCAGGGCGGATGGTTCGAAGGAAAGGAGGCGCGGAGGGAAACCTTGGTTTCCTTCCGCATCGTTCACCGCCCGCGGGGTCCCAGCGGGACCCTTCAGGGGAAGGCCGGGATGGGGGTGGTTTGTAGTGCCCAAAGGGCGGCGGGCTAGTGAGGTGATTCTCAAATTCGCGTCACAATCCGTTCGCCCTGAGCAGGCGCACTGCGCCGCAGTCGAAGGGTGAACGGCAGTGTTCATGCTTCGACAAGCTCA
>JAQGNC010000234.1 GCA_028292065.1 Betaproteobacteria bacterium | reverse complement strand
CGGGCCTCCGAGCGTGTAATGCACCAGCGCCGCGTCGCGCCGCGGCGCGTCGTAGCCGACCAGGTGATTCCAGCGGTCGGGAAGCGCCCCGATGAGGGTTTCGCTCTCCAGCCACTTGAACTGGTGCAGCTCGAGCCCCGAAGCCCGATTGACGTACTCGGGTGTCAGGGCGGCGCAGCGCGCGTTGTTGAAGAGCATGACGCTCGACCAGTTCTTTTTCTCGTACTTGCTCTGCGGCTCACCGAGAAACTTCACCGTCTCGCGCGGCTTGTGCTCGTGCTTGACGACCATGACCGCGTAGCGCTCGTCGCGCAGCGCCCACAGCCGCACGATGTCCTCGAGCATGAGCATGTCGCAATCCATGAACACCGACCAGCCTCGAGATCCCGACAGATACGGCGTGAGAAAACGCGAGAACGAAAAGTCCGACGATTGCAGCGGATGCCGCTCGCGCGTGAGCACGCCGGTCAGCTGCCCGAGCACGAGCGGTGCGATCGACACGGGCTCGGAGGCGCGGGCGTGGATGCTGTGCGACAGCACGTGGAAAGCGACTGTTTCGCGCGGGTCGAAGCCGATGAATACAGGGATCACGGTGTGCGGGCTGGAAGTTGAACGATGCGCTGTCGGGGTGCGGCCGCAGCGCGTGAACCGGGGATGGTACGCGGTCTCCGGGGCGAAATGCGCGGGTATTCTTTCATGAATCGATGCCGCAACCGCGCGCATCGGTGGCTCGCCGCGCGGGCTCCGATGTGCGCGCCTCGCCTTCGAGCGTGCGCAGCGCTGCGGCGGCGCGCTCGAGCACCGGGGCCCAATCCGCGTCGGGCCGCTGCCTGAATATCCGCGCCGACGGGTACCACGGGATAGCCTCGCCCGCGTTGCCGTAGCGCCATTCGGCGGCCCGCGGCACCATCGCCCACACCGGGCGCCCGAGCGCGCCCGCGAGATCGAAGACCGCAGTGCAGACGGTGATCGTCAGGTCGAGCGCGGCGACCAGCGCGGCGGTCTCCTCGTAATCGTCGATCGCCTCGGGCCAGTGCGCCACACGGGGGCCGCCCCGTTCGTGCAGCGCCTGCGTTTCGGCCGCGGCGCCTTCGGTGTACTGGAGGCTCACGAAATGCACCGAACCCGACAGCGCGAGCACAGGAGCCCACTGGTCGAGCGCGATCGAGCGCAGCGCGACACCCGACTGCTCGGTGCCGCCGCGCCACGAGATCCCGATCTTCAAACCGGGCCCGAAGCTTTCGAGCCTGGCGCGCCACGCGTCGACGCGGCGCGAATCGGCGCGCAGGTAGCCGGTGTGCGATGGAAAGTCCGCCAGGCTCCGGCGGTAATGCAAAGGCAGGCTGCCGAGCGCTACCTCGACCTGCGGACGCACGGCCGCAAGCGCGGCCGCCTGTCCGTTCGCATCCCCGGCCGCATAGACGTGCGCCTGCGGGAAAGCGTTCTGGAACAGCCCGCGCAGCTTGGGCGCGCACTCGATGGCGCACGCGCCTGCATCGCGCAGGAGGTCGGGCAGGCAAGACGCGAAAAGGATCTCGTCGCCGATGCCCTGCTCGCTGTGGACGAGCACCGCGCGCTGCCGCAGGGGCGAGCCGTCCCAGCGCGGCGCGACGGCGGCACGCGGCGCGCGATCGCTGCTCACGAGGCGGGTCTCGTAGTCCGGCCACGCCGCGGCGTAGTCGCCGGTGAGCAGATATGCGAGCGATCGGTGGAACCGCGCCAGGGCGTAATCGGGGGCGAGCGCGAGGGCGGCCTCGTAGCCCGCGAAGGCCTCGTCCAGGCGGCCGAGGTTCTGCAGCGTGATCGCGCGATTGGTGATGACTTCGACGTCGCCGGCGCGGTGCTTTGCAGCCTTTTCGTAGCACGCGAGCGCTTGCGCCGAGCGGTAGGTGCGCCGGTACACGAGCCCGAGGCTCAGCCACGCTTCGTACGGCGGCGACGGCGCGTCGAGCACTGCGTGCGCCGTCTCGCGGGCTTCGGCGTACGCGCCCAGTTGCACCAGGGTCTCCACCAGCAGCTTCAGCGTCCCGCCGTCGCGAGGTCTTTCGCGGTGGGCGGCGCGCAGGTACTCGAGCGCTTCGACCGGCGAGCGCCGCTGCAACAGGACGAGGGCGAGGCCGTCGCGGGCGACCGTGTTGCCGGGCGAGAGGCTCAGCGCGCGGCGGTAGCCGATCTCCGCGGCCTCGTAGTCGGCGGCGAGACGGCACACGGTCGCCAGATCGGTGTGCCCTTCGGCGTAGTCGGGCGCGAAAGACAGCAGCTGCTCGAAACTCGCCCTGGCGGCGCCGTAGGCCTGCGCCTCGGCGTGCAGTCGGCCCGCTGCCGCGTGGATCGCGACGTTGCGCGGCTCGAGCGCCGCCGCGCGCGCGAGCGTTCGCAGCGCGCGCGGCGTGTCTCCGGCGTCGGCCTCGCGCATCGCGGCGGCAAAGAGGACTTTCGAGCGCCTGGTGCGCCACGCGTGCAGCGGGTACGCGAGCGCGGAGCGCACGAGCGCGGTGATGAACATGAGAGGGCCCGGAAGTGCTTCAGCAGCCGATGCTATATGATATGCACGCCGACTACGCGAGTCCGCAGCGGTGGCGCTTTTGCGGCGCAGCCGCGGCTCGCAGCGAGGCAGGCGCGCGGATCGATACAAAACGACGGACACGGAGCAGAGGTAAATCGCATGGCTTTATTCGGATCGGTTTCTGGCAAGGAAGTCGACCTTTTCGCAAAAGGGCTGGCTGTGGAAATCGCCCGGCAGTACCCTCCCGCTCTCGACAACACGTCGGAGCGCACCCTCTCGGAGAAACGCCTCGCACGCGTGCTCGAGACCGTGTGCATGCGGGCGCTCGAGTTCAAGAACGAGCACAAGCTCGGGGTGTACAAGAAAGCGCGGCTCGGCAACACGTTCAGGTGGGAGCTCGAGGCGCTCGGCTTCAGCAAGAAACTCATCGAAACGGCGACCGAAGGCCTGGTCGTCTATCTCACGCGCAAGAGTTGAGATGCGCTGACGTGCGTTGACGTGCGCCGACGCGCACCGCGTCTCGTTCACGCGGGCGGCGGCGGCGGCGCGTACCCCGGGATCTGCCGCGGATCGACCGAATCGATCTGCTCGGGCTGCATGAACTCGGCGGCGTACTTCTCGTACACCTTCTCCCACATGAAGACGTCGAAGAGATCGGGGTCGATGTGCCCGTTCAGCTTGAACTTGCCGAGGATGGTGAGCGCCTCGCTCAGGGTCTTGCCTTTCTTGTATGGGCGGTCACGCGCGGTCAGCGCTTCGAAGATGTCCGCGATGCCCATGCACCGCGCCTGCACCGACATCTGCTCGCGAGTGAGCCCTTTCGGATAACCCTTGCCGTCCATGCGCTCGTGGTGGCCGCCGGCATACTCGACGACGTTCGACAGATGCTTGGGCCACGGCAGCGCCTCGAGCATTTCGATGGTCATCGTGATGTGGTGATTGATGATCTGGCGCTCGTCCTGGGTCAGCGTCCCGGCACGGATGGTGAGGTTGCCCACCTCCTCGTCGGACAGGAAGTTCGTCTGCGTGCCGGCAGGACCGCGCCAGCGGTATTTGCGCGCGATCTCGCGCACCCGCTCGATGTCGGCGTCCTTCATCGACTCCCCGCCGATGTTGCTCGCGCGCAGGAACTCGCGGTCGTCCTCGATCTCGGCGAGACGCGCGGCAAGCTGCGGATGCCCGCGCCCGAGCTCGATCTCGACGTCGCGCTTGATCACTTCGAAGCGCGTGTCGACGAGCTCGATACGATCGAAGATCGTCTGCAGCTTGGTCGCCTTGTCGACGACGTGCACCGGCGTGGTCACCTTGCCGCAATCGTGCAGCAGGCCCGCGATCTTCAACTCGTAGCGATCGCGGTCGGTCATCGCGAAATCCTTCAGCGGACCGGCCTCGCAGCGATCGACCGCGTCGGCGAGCATCATCGTGAGCGCGGGCACGCGCTCGCAATGCCCGCCGGTATACGGCGACTTGTCGTCGATCGCGGCGTTGATGACCTTGATGAAGGACTCGAAGAGGTTCTCGAGATGGTTGATCAGCAGCCGGTTGGTCAGCGCGATCGCGGCCTGTGAAGCGAGCGATTCGGCGAGGCGCTGGTCGGCCTCCGAGAAAGGCTTCACCGCGGCGGTGTCGCCGTCCTTGGCGTTGATGAGCTGCAGAACCCCGATGATCTCGTTCTCGTGGTTCTTGATCGGGATCGTCAGGAACGATTTCGACCGATAGCCGGTCTTTTCGTCGAAGCGCTTGGTGCCCGAGAAATCGAAGCCTTTTTCGGTGTAGGCGTCGGCCACGTTGACCGAGCAGTCGTGGTGAACCGCGTAGGCGGCGACCATCGACTTGACCGGCCTGCCTTCGGCATCGAACAGGCTCACGGGGTAGAACGGGATCGGCACGCCGCTCGTGCCGCCCATCGCGATCCCGAGGCTGTCGTTCCTCATGATCTCGAACTTCAGCGACTTGCCTTCGTGCATCCGGTACAGGGTGCCGCCGTCGGCGTTCGTGATCGACTTGGCCGCGACGAGGATGGACTCGAGCAGCTTGTCGATGTCGCGCTCGGACGAGAGCGAAACGCCGATCTCGACGAGCTGGTCCAGGCGCTGGAACAGGTCGACCGACGATTCGCGTTTGGTGAGCAGCTCTTCCATGTCACAGGCCCGGAGCTATTTGATACAGACCGCGCGCACCTGCTGCATATCGGTGAGGCCGAGCAGCACCTTCTCGATGCCGTCCTGCTTGAGCGTGCGCATGCCGTCCTCGAGACCGGTGGCGAGGAGCTTGGCGACTCGCGCGTGCTCCTGGATGTGCGCCTTGATGCGGTCGGTGCCCATCAGGAGCTCGTGCAGGCCCACGCGCCCCTTGTAGCCGGTGTTGCCACAGGCATCGCAGCCCTTGGGCGTGTACACCGTGAGCTCGCCCTGCTCGTTGCCGAACTCCTCGATCCACGACACCCGCAGCTTTTCACGCTCGATTTCGGGCTGGGTCTTCCACGCGTCGGTATACAGCAACTCCTGCGCGTACTCGTCCATCAGGCGTTCGATCTCCTCTTCGCCCGCGACGTGGGATTCCTTGCACTTGCACAGGCGCTTGGCGAGGCGCTGCGCGAGGATGCCCACGAGCGCGTCCGAAAAGTTGAACGGGTCCATGCCCATGTCGAGCAGGCGCACGATCGATTCCGGCGCGCTGTTCGTGTGCAGCGTGGCGAACACCAGGTGGCCCGTCAGCGAGGCTTCGATGCCGGTGCTGACGGTCTCCTTGTCGCGCATCTCGCCGACCATGATGATGTCCGGGTCGGC
>JAQGNC010000168.1 GCA_028292065.1 Betaproteobacteria bacterium | reverse complement strand
GCCGAAGACGGTCTGGGTGCCGGTGCGCCACAGCGGACACGCGCGACACGTTGCGGCCGCGCTGCGCAGCTTCGGCAGCGAGCGGGTGTGCGGCGGATCTGCGACGGTTAGATTGGCTGCCGCCACGCGTCACCGGTCAAAGAGGCGCCGTCGCGAGAGGTCGCACTAGCGGCGCGCCTGCTGGTAGAGCGGCATTACGCGATCGGCGTAGACCTTCAGATCGGCAAGCCGCGTCTCGGGCGACGGGTGCGTCGAAAGAAACTGCGGGCCGCCGCTGCCGCCCGCCTGCAGCATCTTCTGCCACACGTTGACCGCCGCATGAGGGTCGTAGCCCGCGCGCGCCGCGAGCTCGACGCCGAGCCGATCGGCTTCGGTCTCGTGGGTGCGCGAGTGCGGCAGGGTGAACGTCACCTGCGCGACTGCACCCGCGAGCGATTGGCCGATCTCGCCCAGACCGAGCACCGCCCCGGCGACCCCGACGAGCGCGCCGCTCGCCTGCTCCTGGGAAATGCGCTCGCGCGCGTGCTCGCGCAGCGAATGCGCGATCTCGTGCCCCATGATCGCGGCAAGCTCGTCGTCGGTGAGGCGCAGCTTGTCGACCAGGCCGCTGTATACGACCATCTTGCCCCCGGGCATCGCCCACGCGTTCAACTGAGGATCGTCGATGACGTGGGTTTCCCACGCCCACTTCGGCGCGTCGGCCCTGAATGCGGCGGTCTGCGGGATCAGCCGGTTCGCAATGTTGCGCACCCGCTGTACGAGCGCGGCATTGCGGTCGAGCTTGCCTTTGGCCTGCGCCTCCGCGATGACCTTGCGGTATTCCTGCGCCGCGGCCTGGTTCACTTCGTCGCTCGAGACGAACATCATCTGCTGGCGATTGATGCCGACGGTGCCGGGCTGCGTGGTCTGGACCGATTCGCACGCGGCAAGCGCCAGGGCGAGCACGGCAATCGTCAAATGTTTCATGTGAATCTCCGAATGAATCGTGGCGTTACTGCGCCCGCACGCGCATGACAGGCGGGTCTTCAAGCCGTCCGCGCGGTCGCCCGACCGGATGTTACGCTCGCTAGGCAAGTGCTGTTCCCGATTCGAGGGCATAGGCTTTGCAGAGGCGCTACGACATGAACGATCCAGTCTCGATGGAACATCTGCTGCAGCCGGAACCGCCGCCGGACGCCCACGTCGACGCAACCCTGTCGGGAACGCCCGCGGTCGCCGTCAAGGGGCTGTTCATCCTTGCGCTGTTCTATACCTTTTACTTCGCGCGCTCTTTTCTGCTGCCGATCGTGCTCGCCGTGCTGTTGAGCCTGATCCTCTATCCCGCGGTGAGATGGCTCAAACGGATCGCGATCCCGGAGCCGCTGGGCGCCGCGATCGTCGTGCTCACATTGTCGGGCGTGCTCGGCACTGCGTTATACCAGTTGTTCGAGCCCGCCAGCGACTGGCTCGCCAAGATGCCGCGGATCACCGAGCAGATCGAACGCAAGCTGTGGAACGTGCGCAAATCGATGGAAGAGGTGAGCAAGGCGGCGCAGAAAGTCGAAGCGCTCACGAGCGTAGACGGCCAAGCGGCGCAGCGCCAGCCGCAGGTCGTCTCGCGCGAGCCCAGCCTGATGAGCCGCGTCATGACCGGCACGCAGAACATGTTGATCGCCACCGGCGCGACGCTGGTCCTCCTGTTCTTCCTGCTCGCTTCCGGCGACCTGTTCATGCGCAAGCTGGTGCGCGTCCTGCCCACGCTGACCGACAAGAAGAAAGCGGTGGGCCTCGCCCGCACCATACAGTCCGCGATGGCGCAGTATCTCTTCACCATCACGTGCATCAACGTCGGCCTCGGCGTGGCGACCGCGCTGCTCATGCAACTGCTCGGCATGCCGAACCCGCTCCTGTGGGGCGTCATGGTCGCGCTCTTCAACTTCATACCGTATGTCGGCGCGGCGGTGAGCGGCATCGTCCTGACGATCGTCGCGTTCGTCACGTTCTCCGACCTCAACGACATCCTGCTCGTGCCGCTCCTGTATTTCTCGCTCGAGACGATCGAAGGCCAGTTCATCACCCCGTACCTCACCGGGCGCAGCCTGACGCTCAACCCGGTGATGATCTTCGTGTCGATGCTGCTGTGGGCGTGGTTGTGGGGTGTGGTCGGCGCGCTGATGGCGGTGCCGATCCTGATGACGCTGAAGATTTTCTGCGACCACATCGATTCGCTGCACGGCGTCGGAGAGTTCGTCAGCGGGAAAGCGACCGACAACACCGTTTAAGGTCCATCGAAGGAGGCGTTATCATGGCTGAAGGCAAGCAGGCGCAGGACAGCAGGCAAAGCCTCGGAAACCCGTCCGGAGGCAAACCGCAGGCGTCGGAGAAACCCGAAACTCCGGGTGAAATCGGCTCGAGCACCGGTAAAGATCAAGGGCAGCGGCCGCGGGAGAAAGGCGAGGCGGAGCGCGGTTCCGGCACCGCCGACATCGAACGCGGCACCGATTATCCCGGCAACAGCCCCGACAGCCTCGTCAACGATCCGGTCGGTGCATTCAAGGAGCGTCCTTGACCAGGCTTGATCAACAAGCTCGACAACCCGCCTGTCGTGCGCCGGCACGCCGGGCCCACACGAGGGAGGAGTCGTCATGCGTTTAACTCACGTTGCAGCCGTGGTCATGTCCGCACTCGCAGGCGTTGCGATCGCGAAGCTTCCGCCGCTCAGTCCCGAGCAGCAGGAGGCCGCGGCAGCCAAGAAGCAGACCGAGCAGGCGCAGCTCGAGAAAGAAAAAGAATCGCTCGATCGCGTGCAGAACCGGGTCGTCGAGTACTACAAGAAGACGACGGGCGGCGCGGGGCCGGCGACGCCCACGCGCAGGACCGAAGACACCAACATCTCGAAGAAAGCAGTTGAAGGCCCCGGCGCGACCGCGCCTCAGGGCGGGACGAAGCAATCGGCGGAAGCGCACTCGACGCCCGCGAAGTAGCGCCGCTTGAAGCCTGCGCGAGGCGCTCGCCGGAACGGCGAACGCTTCGCGGCAATTCTTACCGGGCGCAGGATCAAATTGCCCGCGCTGAGCCTCGAATTCGCAGCATCCCGCGTGCCCGCCACAGGGGAGAACGACTGGCATAGAGCTTGCGTAGGGCTAGCCCGCTGACGAAATTCACCCGCGTCCGGGTGAACACAACAAGTGGAGGCATCACATGGCCCCGGCCCTGGATCTCAGGCTACGACAACACCTCGCGCTCACCCCGCAACTGCAGCAGGCTCTGAGGCTGCTCCAGTTATCCGCTCTCGAATTCGCCCAGGAAATGGGTGAAGCCCTCGTCAACAACCCGTTCCTCGAAGAGTCCGCGGACAAGCAGCAGCAGCACGCCGCGTCCTCGTCGACCTCGTCATCGACCCTCAACGAGCCTGCGGCGCCGTCGACTTCGACGCCCGAGCCCGCCGCCGACAACGACGCGGAAGAGCGCTACAGCTACGAGAGTCCCTCTTTCGGCTCGGGCGGCTCGGGCGACATGGAAAACGACCGCACCGACTGGAGCGAGCCCGAGCCCAGCCTCCAGGCGCATCTTCGCAACCAGCTCATGCTCTCGCCGATGGGCGAGCGCGACCGCGCGCTCACCCACCTCATCGTCGATGCGCTCGACGACGACGGTTACCTCAAGGTGTCCCTCGAAGAGCTCGCGGCGCTGCTCACGGCCGACGGCAACGTCGACGCGGACGAGTTGCGCGGCTCGTTGCGCCTCGTACAGAACCTCGAGCCCGCAGGCGTGGGCGCGCGCGACCTGCAGGAGTGCCTGATGCTCCAGCTCAACTCGCGCGACGAGCGCGGCCCCGCGTGGGAATGCGCGTGCAAGGTCGTGCAGAACCACCTGCACGTGCTCGCCGCCCACGAGCTCGGCAAGCTCCAGCAGCAGCTCTTGTGCGACGAAAAAACGATGCACCAGGCGATCGCGCTCATCCGCTCGCTCGATCCCAAACCCGGCCATCGTTTCGGCCGCGGCGACGCGCGCTTCGTCATTCCCGACGTGATCGTGAGCAAGGTGCGAGGCAAGTGGCAGGTCAACCTGAACCCCGCGGTCGTGCCGCGCCTGCGGATCAACCGCAGTTACGCCGATGCGGTCTCCGGCGCGGGTCACTCGTTCCTGAGCAAGCAGCTGCAGGAAGCGCGCTGGCTGCTGCGCAGCATGGAGCAGCGTCTGGTGACGATCCAGCGCGTGGCCGAAGCGATCGTGCAGAAGCAGCGCGCTTTCCTCGAGTACGGCGAAGTGGCGATGAAACCGCTCGCGCTCAAACATATCGCCGCGCAGCTGAGCCTGCACGAGTCGACCGTGTGCCGCGTCACCAACAACAAGTACATGGCCACCCCGCGCGGCGTGTACGAGTTCAAACACTTCTTCTCGCGCCAGCTCGCGACCGAAGCGGGAGGCGCATGCTCGGCGACCGCGGTGCGCGCGCTGCTGAAGGAGCTCATCACGACCGAAGATCCGGCGCGGCCGCTGTCCGACGCGAAGCTCGCGACGCTGCTCTCGGAGCAGGGCCTGCGCGTCGCGCGCCGCACGATCACCAAGTACCGCACCCTCATGCGGGTGCCGAGCGTCGAAGTCCGCAGAACCCTGGGGAGATCCCAGAGCATGCGGGCGCAGGCTTAGACGAGCGGCGCAGCGCCCTGGGCGCCGCTTGAAACGTCAGTAGAGTGGGTGGGTTGTGCGGGCTCCTGTCGGAGCCCGCTTTTTTTCGCGCGCGTGGTATGGTGGCGCAGCGCTGCAGCCGTAAAAAATACGAAGCACTCAAAACCGGTTCCACGAATCCCCGCATGCATCTCGCCGACGTGACGATGTTCTACGCCGAAAGCGGCGGCGGCGTTCGCCGGTACATCGAAGCGAAACGCTCGTGGCTGCGCACAGCGGCGGCGTGCAGCCACACCCTCGTGGTTCCGAAAGCGCGCGCGGCGCGACCCGAAGCGCACACGGTCGCGCTGGCGAGCGTGCCGCTGCCCTTCTCGCAAGGTTATCGCGTGCCTCTCGGGCGCGCTCGCGCCGCGCGCGAGCTCATCGCGCTCGCGCCGACACTCATCGAAGCGGGCGACCCGTATACGCTCGCGTGGGCCGCGCTCGACGCCGGCCGCGACCTTGGCATTCCGGTGGTCGCGTTCTGCCACTCCGACCTGCCGCGGCTGGTCGGCACACACTGCGGCGCGCGCGCCGAGCGGTTCGCCTCGAGCTATTGCCGGCGCCTCTACACGCGTTTCGATCTCGTGCTCGCGCCGAGCCGTGCGATGGCCGCACGGCTCGCGAGCTGGGGTGTCGACGGCGCGTGTTACCAGCCGCTCGGCGTCGATCTCGACGTGTTCCATCCGGATCGCCGCAGCGATGCGTTGCGGCAGACGCTCGGCGTGGCGCCCGGCACGCGGCTCCTCGTGTACGCCGGCCGTTTCGCACCCGAAAAAAATCTCGACGTCCTGGCGGATGCGATGCGGCTGCTCGGCTCGCGCTATGTGTGTCTGCTCGTCGGCGCAGGAACGCCGCCGCGGGGGCTGCCCGGGAACGTACGGGTGCTCGGGTACCAGCGCAGCCGTGTCGAGCTCGCCGAGCTTATCGCGAGCTGCGACCTCTTCGTGCATCCGGGGGATCAGGAGACTTTCGGTCTCGCCGCGCTCGAAGCGATGGCGTGCGGCGTGCCGGTCGTCGGCGCCGACGCCGCGGGAATCGCCGAGCTCGTGCCCGCGCGTGCAGGCGTGCTCGTAATGCCGCGCGATGCGCGGGCGCTCGCGGGCGGGATCGAGACCGTGTTCGACGGGAACCGCGTAGACATGGCAATCGCAGCGCGCGAGGCCGCGCAGGCGTATGGATGGACCGCGGTGCTTGCGACCCTCATGACGCGCTATACGCAGCTCACTGCGCGCAGCGAGGCTCACGCGTGAGCGCGCTGTGCGTGTCGATACACGACGTCGCGCCGCGAACGCTTCCGGCGTGCAAGGCGATCGCCGACGCGGTCGAGCAGGTGGACCCGCGCGTGCGCCTCACGCTGCTCGTGGTGCCGCGCTACCACGGCGACGCGAGCGTGCCTCCCGAATACGTGCGATGGATCGAGGAACGCCTCGCGCGAGGCGACGAGCTCGCGCTGCACGGCCTGACCCACACTGACGATTCGCCGCCTTCGGCCGGCGTCATCGGACGCGCGACGCGCTCGCTCTACACCGCCGGGGAAGGGGAGTTCGCCGCACTGGACCGGGAGCAGGCGCGGCTGCGCATCGGAATCGGCCGGGAGTGGTTCGCGCAGCGCGGCTGGCCGCTTCATGGATTCGTTGCGCCGGCGTGGCTCGCGAGCCCGGGCACGTGGGAAGCGCTGCGCGATTTCGACTTTCTGTATACGACGACGCTCGGCCGCTTCTGGCTGCTCGACCGGGGAACGGCGCTGCCGGCGCCGTGCGTCGTCTACAGCACGCGTAGCGCGTGGCGGCGCAGCGCCTCGCGCGCGTGGAACAGCGCGCTCGCGGCCGCGAGCCGGCGCAGCCGGCTCGTGCGTTTCGGTTTCCATCCCGCCGATGCCGCCCACCCGCAGGTGATGGCGCACGCGTGCACCCTGCTGCGCGGCGTGGCGGCGCAGCGCACCGCGCTCACCAAAGCGGCGTTCGCCCG
>JAQGNC010000164.1 GCA_028292065.1 Betaproteobacteria bacterium | reverse complement strand
AGTCCTGTGCACCGCAGGCGCCGGCTTCCCGCTGCCGCGCCTCTCGAGAGGACAATGAGGTGTCATGAATCCAGTGCTCGCCCGCATCGGCTGGGCCGCAGTCGCGCTGTGCGGCGCCTGTGCATTCGCCATCCTCGCGCTCAACCGCGGGGAAACGGTGAATGCGGTATGGCTCGTGACGGCCGCGCTCGCGGTGTATTTCCTGGCGTATCGCTACTACAGCCGCTTCATCGCGCACACGGTGCTGAACGTCGACCCGCGGCGCGCGACGCCGGCGATCCGCCACAGCGACGGCATGGATTACGTGCCGACGAACCGCTGGGTGCTCTACGGCCACCACTTCGCGGCGATCGCGGGCGCCGGTCCGCTGGTCGGCCCCGTGCTCGCCGCGCAGATGGGCTATCTCCCCGGCACCCTGTGGATCCTCGGCGGGGTCGTGCTCGCCGGCGCGGTGCAGGACATGATCGTGCTGTTCGTCTCTGTGCGGCGCGACGGCAAGTCGCTCGGCGAGATCGTGAAGATGGAGCTCGGTCCGGTGCCGGGTGCGCTCGCGCTCGTCGGCGTGCTCGCGATCATGATCATCATCCTGGCGGTGCTGTCGCTGGTCGTGGTCAAGGCGCTCGCGGACAGCCCGTGGGGCACGTTCACGATCGCGGCGACGATACCGATCGCGCTTTTCATGGGCGTGTACATGCGCTACCTCAGGCCCGGGCGCGTCGGCGAGGCTTCCGCGATCGGCGTGGTGCTGCTGCTCACGGCGTTGTGGCTCGGCCGCGAAGTCGCGGCGGACCCTTCGTGGGGCGCGGCGTTCACGCTGCACGGCACGCAGGTGGCGTGGGCGATCATCGTCTACGGTGCAGTGGCGTCGAGCCTGCCGGTGTGGCTCATGCTGGCGCCGCGCGACTACCTCTCGACTTTCCTCAAGATCGGCACGATCGTCGCGCTCGCCATCGGCATCTACGTCGTCGCGCCGGACCTGCGCATGCCGGACGTGACGCGGTTCATCGACGGCAGCGGCCCGGTTTTCTCCGGCAGCGTTTTCCCGTTCCTCTTCATCACGATCGCATGCGGCGCGGTGTCGGGGTTCCACGCGCTCATCTCCTCGGGCACCACGCCGAAGATGATCGAAAGCGAAGACCACATCCGCCTGATCGGCTACGGCGGCATGCTGAGCGAATCGTTCGTCGCGATCATGGCGCTCACCGCCGCGTGCGTGCTCGACCCGGCGATCTACTTCGTGATGAACAGCCCTGCTGCGATCATCGGCAGCACCGCGGCCGACGCGGCCAAAGCGGTGTCGAGCTGGGGTTTCGTCATCACGCCGGACATGATCAACCAGACCGCGCACGACATCGGCGAGAAGACGATCCTCTCGCGTGCCGGTGGGGCCCCGACGCTGGCGGTCGGCATGGCGCAGATCCTCGCGCAGGCGCTCGGCGGCAAGGCGATGGAAGCGTTCTGGTATCACTTCGCGATCCTGTTCGAAGCGCTCTTCATCCTCACCGCGGTCGACGCGGGCACGCGAGTCGGGCGCTTCATGATCCAGGACATGCTCGGTCACGTCTGGCGTCCGCTCGGCAACGGCGAGCTCCTTCCGGCCAACGTGCTCGCGACGCTGCTCTGCGTCGGCTTGTGGGGCTATTTCCTGTATCAGGGCGTGGTCGATCCGCTGGGCGGGATCAATACCCTGTGGCCGCTCTTCGGCATCGGCAACCAGATGCTCGCGGGAATCGCGCTCATCCTGTGCACCGTCGTGCTCGTCAAGATGAAGCGCGAGCGCTACATCTGGGTGACCCTGCTGCCGACCGCGGTGCTGCTGGTGACAACGCTCACCGCGGGATGGCAGAAGATCTTCGATCCGGCGCCGTCGATCGGATTTCTCGCGCAGGCGCGGCGTTTCGCCGAAGCGGCGGCGAACGGGACCGTGCTCGCGCCGGCGAAATCGATCGCCGAGATGCAGCGCGTGGCGTTCAACAATTATCTCGACGCGGCGGTGTGCGGGTTTTTCGTGATCCTGGTGCTCGCGATGTGCGTCTACGCCGTCATCATCTCGGCGCGCGCGCTGCGGGCGGCGTATCCGACCGCGGTCGAGATGCCGCAGGGCGGGGACATGATGAAAGGCGCGGCGTATGCCGACGGCGCAGCGAGCTGAGCGCAGCTTTTTCCTGAACCTCGCGCTGTTCGCGCGTGCTGCGCGAGACGTCTCGCGCAAGGTCTTCGGCGTGCCCGACTACGACGCCTACGCCGAGCACATGCGCCTCGCGCATCCTGACGCGGTGCCGCTCACCCGAGGCGAGTTCCTGGCGTGGGCGCTGGAGCGCCGGCACGCCTCCGGCGGCCGCTGCTGCTAGGCGGGGCTGCGCTACGAAAGGCGTTGCGGGGTCTGACGCCAAACCGGGGTCTGACCCAAAAAGCCGGGGTCAGACCCCAAGGACGACCCCGGTTTGTTCAGGGCCGCCCCCGTCCGCCCTCAGATACAATGTCCCCCGTTCGAATCTCCGGATTCGATTCCCATCCCATCGCCGATACGCCCGTATGCGGCCGCTCACAACAGGAGGTTCCATGAGTCACTCACGTATGGTGCAGACCCGACGCAGGAAGCAGGTCGGCAAAAAGATTCTCGCCAGGGAAGCCAAGCAGATCAAGAAGCTGACGAAGAAAGACGCGAAACCGGCGGAAGCTGCTCAAGCCGCTCGTCCCGAGTAATCGGCGGGGTCAGACCCCGGGGGTGGGGTCAGACCCCGGGTTCATTGGGGGCTGAACCCGGGTTGCTCCGAGGGGCCAGTCCCCGGTTTAGCCGCCTTCAAAACCCCAGCGCCAACCCTCCCGGTCTGGGGTCGCTCGCACCGCGCAGCACACCGCTCCTGCCGTCGATCTCGATGAGCTGCACCGCGCCGCCGCCCGCGAGGGCGCCGAGACGCTCGATCGCGTGGCCGTAGCCTTCCAGCGTCGCCAGAGATGCTTCAGGCACCCCCTGCTCGAGCCTCACCACCGGCGGGCGGTCGATGTTGACGGGGTCGGTGCCGGGGAAGCTGTACCAGCGCGGGCTGTCGACCGCCTGCTGCAGCGAAAAGCCGTGGTCGACCACGCCGGTGATCACCTGCGTGCTCCACTGGGTCTGCTGGTCGCCGCCCGGGGTGCCGCCGATGAGCCACGGCGAACCATCGCGGAAGATCATGTAAGCATTGAGCGTGTGCATCGTGCGGCGGCCCGGTGCGAGCACGTTCGCGCTGGCAGGGTCGAGGCTGAAGCCGCGGCCGGCGCGGTTGTTGAGCGTCACTCCGGTCTCGCCCGCCACCACACCCGATCCGAACGAGCTCGACAGGCTGTGGATGAACGACACCGCGTTGCCCGAGCCGTCGGCGACCGCGAAGTAGCTGGTGTCGCCGCCGTGCTCGGGAACCGCCGCGGCTTGCGGCGAGCGCGCGCGCTGCGGATCGATTTCGGCGCGGCGACGCTGGGCGTGCGCTTTGGACATCAGGAGGTCGAGCGGCCAGTCGACGAACGCCGGATCGCCCGCATGGCGGTTGCGATCGGCAAACGCGAGCTTCTTCGCTTCGACCAGCCGGTGGATGCGTTCGGCGCTGAAAGGCGCGTATTTCGCCAGATCGTAGCCTTCGAGGATGTTGAGCTGCTCGAGCAGCAGGAATCCCTGCGACGGCGGCGCGGTCTCATACACGGTGAGCCCGCGGTAGGTGCTCGCGATGGGCTTATAGACGACCGCCTGCTGCCGCGCGAAATCGTCCGCTTCGAACAGCGCGCCTTCGCTCTTCAGGAACGCGAGCATCTTGTCCGCGATCTCGCCGCGATAGAACGCGTCCGCGCCGGCGCGGGCGAGCGCACGCAGGGTTTTAGCCAGATCGGGTGCGCACCAGCGCTCCCCGGCCGCGGGTGCCCGGCCGTTCGGCAGGAACTGCGCGGCGGAATGACGATGCTGCGACAGTAGCTTCGACTCATCAGCGATGCGCGCGCCGACGTATGCCGTGATCGCGAGTCCGTCTTCCGCCAGGCGTATCGCCGGTTCCCACAGCTCGGCCCACGGCAGCGTGCAGTAGCGCTGGTGCAGCGCTTCGTACACGCTGACCGCGCCCGGCACCGACACCGAGTGCACGCCGGTGAAAGGCATCTTGCGGTGGCCGCGGCTCGCGTAATACTCGGGGGTCGCGCCCGCGGCGGCGACCCCGCTGCCGTTGAACGCCATCGTCTCGCGCTTTTTCGCGTCGTGCAGCACCACGAAGGCGTCTCCGCCCAGTCCGCATTTCATCGGGAGCACGACGCCTTCGGCCGCCGCGACCGCGATCGCCGCATCGAAAGCGTTGCCGCCGCGCTGCAGGACGCTCAGGCCTATGAAAGCGGCGGCGGGGTGGGCCGACGCGACCATCCCGCGTGTGCCGTACGCTTCCGGCCGCTGCTTCGCACGTGCGGCCTCGGCCGCGCTCAAACCCCAGGAGCCGTCATCTGCCATCGTCGCTGTCCGCCTTGAATTACATCGGTAAAAACCGGACGGTACACCAAAACGCCTGATTCCCGTCAGTGCAAAAAGCCGCCCGCTGCACCGTCTGCGTGCGTCAGGCGCCACGCTTGACGCTCGCACGCCGCTTGCCCCATGCTTGCCGCATAAGCCAGCCTTCGCAGCCCGCACGATTTGAAGCCGCACGCCGCGTTCATCACCTCGGGGGGAACCGCCATGAAGCGCTTGTTTGCGATCGCCGCAGCCGTGCTGTTCGGATACAAGCTTTACGACCGTGTGCGGCGCAAGGCGCCCGCCGCGGATGCGGGGTGGTTCACCCTTTTCGACGGCACCAGCCTCGTCGACTGGGAGCAGGAGGGCAACGCCAACTGGACGCTCGGCAACGGCGTGGTGCAGGCGGACACGGGCTCGGGCTACCTCGTCTCGCGCAATGCCTACGTGAACTTCGAGCTGCGCGGTGAATTCTGGGCCGAGGAAAACACGAACAGCGGCATCCTC
>JAQGNC010000139.1 GCA_028292065.1 Betaproteobacteria bacterium | reverse complement strand
GCCAACGCGGTGCTCGACGTCGACCTTAATCATCCCTGCCTCGCGCGCGTCTCACGGAGCGCCGCGCCAATATCTCGGACAGGACGAGCGCCGCCACCGACAGCACCACCGAAATGAGGCTGAGGCGCAGCGCCTGCTCGTCCCCGCCCGGTACCTGCGTATAGGTGTAGATCGCGAGCGGCAGGGTGCGCGTCTCGCCCGGTATGTTGGCGACGAACGTGATGGTCGCGCCGAACTCGCCGAGGCTGCGCGCGAAGGAAAGCACCATGCCGGTGATCACGCCCGGCAGCATGAGCGGCAGCGTGATCGTGAGAAACACGCGCGCGCGTTTCGCACCGAGCGTGCGCGCCGCGGCCTCGAGGCGCTCGTCGACCGATTCGAGCGACAGCCTCATCGCACGCACCATCAGCGGAAATCCCATGACGGCGCACGCCACGGCCGCTCCGGTCCAGCGAAAGGAAAGAACGATGCCGAAGTACTGGTCGAGCAACTGGCCGAGCGGCCCGCGCCGCCCGAAGAGCAGCAGGAGAAAATAGCCGACCACGACCGGCGGCAGTACCAGCGGCAGGTGCACGAACGCATCGAACACGCTTTTGCCGGGAAACTGACGGCGGGCGAGGATATGCGCGACGGCCAGCGCGACCGGCAGGCTCGCCCCGACGCCGAGAAACGCGACTTTGAGGCTGAGCTGCAGGACTTCCCACTCTTCAGCGGTCATTCGGGAGGTGCGGCGGCATGGACTGTCGTGTCGATTGACGACACCGTTATGTTTAACCGAATATATCGGTCATTCTACTTCACCGGAACAAGGTCATGCATCGCTCGTTCGTCGTCGCCATGGCGGCGCTGGTGTTTGCCTGCTTCGCGTCCGCCGCGCGCGCCGACACGTTCACGGTCTTTGCCGCTGCGAGCCTGAAGAATGCGCTCGACGAGATTGCGAAAGCCTACGGGTCGAGAACGAAGGACAGGGTCGTGATCTCGTATGCGGCAAGCTCCGCGCTCGCGAAGCAGATCGAACAGGGAGCGCCGGCCGACCTCTTCGTCTCGGCGGACCTCGAATGGATGGATTATCTGGAGAAACGCAAGCTCGTGCGCGCCTCCACCCGCTTCGACGTGGTGCGCAACCGGCTGGTGCTGATCGCGCCGGCGGACAGCAGCGCCAGGCTCAGGATCGCACCGCGATTCCCGCTCGCAGCGACCCTCGGCAAGGAGCGGCTGTCGATGGGCAATCCCGACAGCGTCCCTGCCGGGAGATACGGCAAGGCCGCGCTCGAAGCGCTCGGTGTCTGGACCGACGTGCGGCCGAAGGTGGCGGCGGCGAACGACGTTCGCGCCGCCCTGCTGCTGGTCGCGCGCGGCGAAACACCGTTCGGCATCGTCTACAGCACCGATGCCGCAGTCGAGCGGAAGGTGCGCGTGGTCGATACGTTCCCCGAAAACACGCACCCGCCCATCGTCTACCCCGCTGCGCTCACGGCTGAAAGCAGGAGCGCGGCGGCAAAAGGGTTTCTCGATACGTTGCGCGAACCGGCGGCGCGCGCCGTGTTCGAAAAATACGGTTTCAGATGAAAGCGCCGCGCACCGCCTGCAGCACACCTTCGGCTATGCGCGAGGGCCTTACGCCCAGACCATCGACCCGGCTCGCATCGCCTCGCGGGTCCACCTCGACGACCTTCGCACCCACGACCACGGGCGCGCCGTCGTGACTGAGACCTCGCAGGCGGCCCGAGAGCGGCGCGTGCAATGAAACGTCCCCGATGCGCGCGATCTCCTGCCCTTCCACGACAGGGTCGCCTATCTTCAGCCGGGTCGAAAAAATGCCTACGCAGGGCGCATACAGATAACGATCCCGCGCGTGGCCCTGAATGGCTTGCGGCTCGCCTTCCAGATCGCGTGTCCGGCCCGACCACAGGACCTTGCCCAGGTCTGCGCCCCATGCGGTTTCGATAGCGACGTCCGCGGTCGATCCGGCTTCGAACGCCGGACCCAGACCTATGGTGAGGGGCGCGAGTCCGCGCTGTGATTCCGGTCGATCGTGCTTGCGCATGCGCGCATCGATCAGGACTTGTGGATGCACTTGCGCGATGACGCGCTCGAGCGGCTCGTCGGCAACCGGCATCGCACGGCCGCAGCACAGCATGGGCGGCAGCGCGGACAGATTCCGCGCGCGCTTCGCAAGGACGCCGGCGAGCACGGCTTCGCCCTCATAGAGCGCATCGACGAACGCCATGCCGCGCCGCGAATGGGCAGGCGCCGGCATGTCGTGGAGCACGACGCGATGACCGGCGCGATACAGGGCATGCGCCACTGCCGAACCGACGTCGCCGGTACCTCTGACGAGGATCACGCTCATGTCGGGTTCTCCGCCCTTCGCCTCAACGCGGTCTCGTTTTCGCCGCGGGCTTGCGCAGGTGCGCGGCGTATTTCCCGAGGTCGGATGCGATCGCCGCGGAGGCTTTCGACTCCATCACGCCATAGGCCTGCACGATGCGCCTGCCGAAATCGGTGACGACCGCACCGCCGCCGCGTTTGCCGCCGATCGCGGTGACGACGACCGGCTGGTTGAAGCTCGCGTTGATCGCTTCGACCAGCTGCCACGCGCGTCGGTAGGACATACCCATTTCGCGCGCGGCGGCCGAGATCGAGCCCATCGAATCGATCAGTGTGATCAGCTGCGCCTTGCCCGGCCCCATGGCCGGAAATTCGCCGGCCAGCACGCGCAGAGTAAGGCCCGGATAACGAGTCATGCCGCATTCTAGCGTCCGGCCCACGCTGGAAGGTCGCGGCCGCCCAGGCACCAGCCTGCGGGGACAGGCCGTGGTTTGCTGCGAAGAACCTGCGTTACATGAACCACACGTCGGAAAACGCCTTACGACTTTTGGCTGATACGGCCTATGCCAGCTATGCCGTAGCGTCTTTGCTGGCGCAAGTCCTCACGACACAGGCGTGGTGCGTCATACGCACATCTCTCCCGCCGAAGCTGGGACAAACTGGGACGAGTCACGGCAACTGACGTTCCCGAGGGGAAAGCGCCATGCTTGGAAACCCCACTCTGCCTGGATGTGTCGCTGCACTCAGCGTCTGCGTCGGCTCGAGCGCTATACCGCCGCTGCTGGTGCGTACGCTGCGTAAAGACCCACGCCGCAAAGCCTCGTCGCCCGTGTCGATGACGACGTCAAGTCACTACGCCTGACACGCTCCTTCAGGCGAACAGCCGCAAAACGCGGGGTCGAGATGCCTTTGGCGCACATCACTGGTCGTGAACGAACCCGCCGGCAAGCGATGTGCGGGCCGGGGCGCTATGCCATCGCCTTGTTGTTCGTCCTGTTCGGCCTGTCGGGGGCGGCGGCGGCCGCGGACGCCGCGCCTCGCTGCGAAGCGCTGATCACGGCGGATGTCGTCGCGTTCGACCAGGCATTCCAGGTCAACCGGCTCGGCACGACGCGCACCGACGGCGAAATCTACGCCTTGCGCGCCGACGTCGTCTCCACCGATCCCGCGGCGAGCAGTTTGCAACCCGGCCGCGTGATGTTGCGGCGAGACAAGCGCCCGCGCCCGATGGTGTTGCGGGTGAATGCCGGCAGCTGTCTCGAGATCACCTTCACCAACCTGCTCGACCCGCGGCAGAAGGACGTCATGCAGCCGGTGACGCGCACGGCCTCGATCCACGTCACGGGCCTGCAAGCGATCGAAAGCATCGCCAGCGACGGCACGTGGGTCGGACAGAATCCGGTCGCCGGCGGCGGGCAGATGAGCGGCATCGTCGCGCCCGGCGCGACCATCGTCTACCGTTTGTACGCGCAGGAGGAAGGCACCAGCCTGCTCTACAGCACGGCGGGCCAGTACAACAATTTCAACGAAATGCAGCTTTCCACCGGCTTGTTCGGCGTGGTCAACATCGAACCGCGCGGGGCCGAGTGGTACCGCAGCCAGGTGTCGGAGGACGATCTCAGGCTGGCGACCCGGGGAGCCCTGCCGGGCGGGCATCCGAAAATCGACTACGACGCGCTATTCCCCGCCGGGCACGCGCGTGCGGGCACGCCGATCCTGCGCATGCTCGACGCCCGAGGTCGCATCGTGCATACCGACCTGACCGCCCTCATCACCGGGCCCGGTCGCGGCCTCCTGCCCGGCGGCGCCGGCGACAATCCGATGCTGCCCGGGCGCAACCTGCCCTTCCGCGAAGTCTCGGTCGTCTATCACGAGTCGCAGGACGTGGTGCAGGCGTTCCCGTACTTCATGTACGCCTCGAACAGCCAGGTACCGCGCAACGACGCCGGCGCCGATACGTTCGCGATCAACTACGGCATCGGCGGAATCGCACCGGTGGTGCTGGCGAACCGCATCGGCGTAGGTCCCGCGGCGGACTGCCCGGAATGCAAGTTCGAAGAGTTCTTCCTCAGTTCCTGGGCGATCGGTGATCCGGCGATGGTGGTCGATGTGCCGGCGAACGCGCCGTGTACGACCGCGGAACTGCAGAAGCTGACGGTCGAGCTCGCCGCCGAACCGCTCACCTTCAATCCGGCCAACCCGTGCAAGCCCACCGGCGGCAGGAAGGCGACCAAGGCGTTCTATCCCGACGATCCGTCCAACGTCTATCACTCGTACCTCGGCGATCACGTGCGTTTTCGCGTGCTGCACGCAGGCGCGGCCGTTCACCATGTCCACCATCATCATGCGCATCAATGGCTGCGCAGCCCCGACAGCAAGGACAGCAACTATCTCGACTCGCAGGCGATCGGACCGGGCTCGTCGTTCACCGCGGAGCTGGTCTTCGGCGGCAGCGGCAACCGCAACCTGACGACCGGCGACTCGATTTTCCACTGCCACTTCTATCCGCACTTCGCATCCGGCATGTGGGCGCTGTACCGTGTGCACGATGTCTTCGAAGCGGGGACCACGCTCGACGGCCAGGGCCACCCGCAGCCCGGCGCGCGAGCATTACCCGACGGCGAGATCGCCGCGGGCACCCCGATACCGGCCGTCGTTCCCCTGCCCCTCTACGCGATGGCGCCGATCCCCGCCCCGGTACGCATCGTCGACGGACAGGTGCGCGTCGAGGGCGCGGGCCATCCCGGGTTTCCTTTCTTCGTCCCCGGCGTGGCCGGGCATCGCGCGCCTCATCCGCCGCTGGATTTCGCTGTCGATCAGAAGACCCGTGAAACGCTCGACGGCGGCCTGCCGCGGCATCTGGTTCGAAGCGCGACGATCGACAACGAGCAGCACACCGCGCTCGATTGGTCGAAGGACCTCTTCTCCATCACGGCCCGCGAGCTTCCGGAGAAAGGCACCGCGGCCGAACAGCGGGCGATGGCTTATTTCGGCAAGCCGCACCATCCGAGTTTCACACCGGCCGGCGAGCCCTCCCCATTCAAGGTGAACGGACTGCCGCGCGGGCCGCAGCCCGGAGCGCCGTTCGCCGACCCCGCGGTGGTCGACGGCAAGGCGGTCGGCAATGCGCTGCGCCGGTACAAAGGCGTGACCCTGCAGCTCGACGCCGTGTTCAACAAGGCCGGCTGGCATTAC
>JAQGNC010000133.1 GCA_028292065.1 Betaproteobacteria bacterium | reverse complement strand
TCGGGGAGCCCGCGCTCGTTCACCCGCACGCGCAGCACGACCTTGCCTTCCTCGCCCATGCGGCGCGAGATCGGCGGGTAGGCGGGCGCGGGGTTGTTCAGGTAGTTCGCGTTGAAGCTCGGCGGCACCAGCGGCGCGGGAGCGGGCGGCGCAGGCGGCGCGGCGACGGCCACCGGTGCCGGCGCGGGCGGTGCCGGAACGCTCTCGGCAGGCGGCGGCGATACCACCGGCGGGGCGGTCACTTGCGGCGTCGGCACTTGCGGTGCAGCGGTGATGATCGGCGCCGGTGCGACACGCGGCGGCACCGGCGCCTGCACGCGCGGCTTGGGCGGAAGCGGTTTGGGCGGCGCTTCGGGTTTGATGCGCGGCGGTTCGACGAGGCTCACCACGATCGGCGCAGTCGAGGTGAGCGCGGAACGCACCGGCTCGAGCTGCCACAGCGCGGCGAGCACGAGCAGGTGCAACGCGACGACGATGACGATGCCCGTCACTTTTCCCGAGCGGGAGTCTGCTGCATAAGCGGTGCGGGTCACGTGTGCCATCTCAACGGCCTCGCTCGCACGCCGGATCGTCGGCGCCCGACGCCGCGTCGTGGAAGCGATGCACCGGCTGCGTGCTGAATGAGCGGCGGTTCACGCGGTCAGGATCAGCTTGCCGTTCTGGGTGATACGCAGGCGGTATTCGCGGCCGTCGTGGACGATGACGAGCTCCGGACGCCCCGCGAGGAGCTCGCCGCTCGTGACGCGGGCCGGCGCGGACTGGGCGCCTTCTGAATGCCGTGGCGAGTGGGCGGTGACCGGTTCGGCCATCTCGATCCTCCGAAAACCGCTACCGAGCGCCGTGCTCAGGATCTGCGGGTGACTGCCGTTACTGAATAGGAATGATTCGCATTCTATTGACAAGGTCTGGCGAAGTAAATAGGATTCATTCTCAGAAGGAGCACACGTGTATATCTGCCTCTGCCACGGGATCACCGACAACCAGATCCGCATCTGCGCCCAGGCGGGCGCCCGTACGCTGAGCGACCTCTCCGGCAGGCTCGGCGTGGCGACCCAGTGCGGAGGCTGCGCGTCCGCCGCGTGCGAAGTGCTGGACGAGACGCTCCAGTCGCCCGCACTCCAGGCGCCGATCCAGATCGCCGCGTAGTTGCGTCGCGGCCTCGCGGCGGGCACGCGATGCGCTACCCTTCGCCTGCTCGTCCCCTCATCCCGCGGAGCTCTTCAATGCAAGGCGATCCCAAAGTCGTTTCCTATCTCAATCAGGCGCTCAAGCTCGAACTGACCACGGTCAACCAGTACTTCCTGCACGCGAAGATGTTCGGGCACATGGGCTTTCGGAAACTGCACGAGCACGAATACAAGGAATCGATCGAGGAGATGAAGCACGCCGACAAGCTCATCGAGCGCATCCTGTTCCTCGAAGGCCTGCCCAACCTGCAGGACCTCGGCAAGCTGATGATCGGAGAGACCGTGCCGGAGATGCTCGAGTGCGACCTCAAGGCGGAGCACGCCGCAAGACCGCTGTACCAGGAAGCGATCGCGTGGTGCGAGTCGTGCCGCGACTACATCAGCCGCGAGCTCCTCGAAGACATCCTGGGCAACGAGGAAGCGCACGTCGACTGGCTCGAGACCCAGCTCGACCTCATCCGCAAAGTCGGCCTCGAGAACTACCTGCAGTCGCAGATGTAGGCGCAGATGGGGGTCTGACCCCGGCCCTTTGGGGTCTGACCCCGGTTTGCTTCAGGGCAATTCGCAAACAGACCCCGATCTCAAAAACAAAACGGCGGCATCGCTGCCGCCGTTTCTCCTTCCTGATGCGTCGAGCAACCGTTACGCCGCCTTCAGCTCTTTCGCCGTGATCGTGTACTGGAAAAGCTCCGGCTCGAGCGGATCCAGCCTGCCGCGCGACGTCTGCCCGTCGGGGTACATGAAGTACGGCACTTTCCAGCCCGACGCGCCCGGGAGCGCGAGATCGTGCGCGCGGTTGTACGCGAGCCAGTTCATCTCCCAGTAGCCGAAAAGCTTTTTGCGCGCTTCCTGCACCTTCGGGTCACTCAGCGGACGATTGCCCGGCGGCTCTTCGAGCGCGACCTTGCGCACGTCTGCCGGATCGACCGGGACCCAGCCGAACGCCTGCGACCAGAACTCGGCGCGGCAATGCTGCGCCTTGCTGATCGATTCGGTGTTCGCACCCATGCTGAGATAGCCGTTGTTCGACTTCGCCACGCGGATGCCGTAGACATCGCGAGCGGGGACGCCCGACGCGCGCGCGAGACCGACGTAGAGCGCGTTGAGGTCGCCGCACTTGCCGCCGAGGTTGCCGGTCTCGAGCATCGACTTGATGTCGCCCCAGCCGCAGCCGCGCACCTTCGGATCGCGAAAGGTGTTCTCGACGATCCACTCGTAGATCGCCCGCGACTTGTCGACATCGGTGCGCTGCCCTTTGGTGATCTCCATGGCCTTGTCGCGAACGATGCCGTCGGTCGGGATCATCTCGGTCGGCTGCAGCGCGGCCTTCAGCACGGCCGGGTCTTCGCGCGGCGCGGTGCGCGGCGGCTTCGAAAGATCGACGTAACGGTCGCGCGTGGCGAAGCGGCTCGTCAGACGCACCACCGGGTTCTGCGCGGACGCCGGGAAACCCGCCGAGACGATGCCCGCCGCGTACTTCGGGTCTTCGACGTAGTTGATCGCGCCGCCTTCGGCGCTCCATTCGTTGCCGAGGTTCTTGAAGTAATCGGTGTCGCGGGTGAGCGGCGTCGGCAGCCATACGCGGGTGGCGCCTTCGGCATCCAGCACCTGCACGCGGGTGACGACTTCGAACGCGCGCCACGAAGACGTGTTTTCCGCGCTTTGCGCGGCAGTGAGGCGGGACACGCCCGCCAGCGCGGCTGCGGCGGGAAGCGCCGAACCGGCTTTGATGAAAGATCTGCGATCCATGAGAGGCTCCGGGAGAGTTCGGGATATTTGCACCGCTCCGGCAGGCTGGGCGCCGGGAGGCGCCGTCGGAGCAGGCGGCGCTAAGGTAGCAGAATCGGCGTGCCGCCACAAAAACAAAAAGGGAAACCGCGTGGTTTCCCTTTTCAAAACGGCCGGCGACTACCGGCTCTAAGCCGTTCAGCGGCGGTATTTGCGCGCGGCGATGGCGTCGTCGGGGTTGGTGTAGCGGCGCTTGTACTGCAGCGAGGAGCCCCACGCGGCGACGGCGCGATCGTTACGTGCGGTGATGAATTCGAACATACGGACCCAGGCACGGGTTGCGACGGCGATCACGGCGGACATGTTCTTCACTCCTGCTTGATGACGGTTCGAGACTAGCTTTGTTGTGGGTTTGCGCGTCAGGCAATCCATCACACTCCACCGCGCGTCAACGCGGCGGGTGTGGCTTTTGGCACAACGCGTGTGATGTAAATTCAGACGGCGCCTGGTTCACTTTCAGCCGGCGCTTCTTCC
>JAQGNC010000113.1 GCA_028292065.1 Betaproteobacteria bacterium | reverse complement strand
GGGAGAGGGTCGGGGTGAGGGGCAACACCCGTTCACCTGTTCACCCGTTCACCGCGGCAGCCATTCACCCATTCACCCGTTCACCCGTTCACCGATTTAGCCTTTGACGAGCGAACACCCGCCCTCGCTCATCGGCCTGAAAGCCTGGTCGGCGGGTATGGTCGAGCGCAGCTTGTAGTAATCCCACGCGCCTTTGGATTCCGACGGCTTCTTCACTTCGAACAGATACATCGGGTGGATCTTGCGGCCGTCCTGGCGGATCGAGCCTTTGCCGAAGACCGGGTCGTCGGTCGGCAGCTCTTTCATTTTCGCCACGACTTTGGCGCCGTCGGCGTCGCTCTTCAGCGCTTCGACGGCTTTGAGATAGTGCAGCACCGACGAGTAGACGCCCGCCTGGGCCATCGTCGGCATCGCGCCTTTGTGCAGCTTGGCGAACCGCTGAGAGAAGCTGCGCGTCTGCGGATTGAGGTCCCAGTAGAACGATTCGGTGAGGAGCAGGCCCTGCGCCTTGTCGAGGCCGAGGGCGTGCACGTCGGTGATGAACACGAGCAGGCCGGCGAACTGCTGACCGCCTTTGACGATCCCGAATTCCGAGCCCTGCTTGATCGCGCTGATCGTGTCCGCGCCGGCGTTGGCGAGCCCGATGATCTTGGCCTTCGACGACTGCGCCTGGAGCAGGAACGACGAGAAATCGGCGGACGGGAACGGGTGGCGGACCTTGCCGACGACCTTGCCGCCGTTCTTCAGGACGACCGCTTCGGTGTCCTTCTCCAGCGCGTGGCCGAACGCGTAATCGGCGGTCAGGAAAAACCACGTGTTGCCGCCCGTCTTGACGACCGCCGACCCGGTGCCGTTGGCGAGCGCCCACGTGTCGTAAGTCCAGTGGATGCTGTTCGGCGTGCAGGCTTTGCCCGTGAGGTCCGACGAGCCGCCGGTCGAATCCAGCAGGACTTTGTTCTTCTCCTTCGCGATCTGGTTCACCGCGAGCATCACCGACGAGGTCGGCACGTCGACGATGACGTCGACCTTGTCGACGTCGAACCACTGCCTCGCGATGCTCGATCCGACTTCAGGCTTGTTCTGGTGATCGGCGACGACGATCTCGACTTTCATGCCTTTCTTCGCGGCGCCGAAATCCTCGACCGCCATGCGCGCCGCGACCGTCGAGCCCGGCCCGGCGAGATCGGCATAGGTGCCCGACTGGTCGTTCAGCACGCCGATCCTGATCACGTTGTCGCTGTATTGCGCGTGCGCGGCAGCGGCGCCGCACGCGAGCGCGACGGCGACGCACAGTTTGCTCAGAGCTTTCATGGCGGACTCCTTGGGGTGAAGGGTGAAGGGTGAAGGGTGAATGAGTGAAGGTGCGAGGCGTGAGGCGTGAGGGGTGAGGGGTGACACCCGGGGCGAGCCCGCTCGGTGACGCAGTAGCGCCGCCTTACGCCTTACGCCTCACGCCTCACTCCTCACGCCCTAAACGCCCTACACCCCCAGATACTCGTGGACTTTCTCCATGTTCGCGTCGAGCTCGGCGTTGGGAATCATGTCGATCACGCGCCCGTTCTCCATCACGTAATGGCGGTCGGCGACGGTCTGGGCGAAGCGCAGGTTCTGCTCGACGAGCAGGATCGTCAGGCCTTCCTCCTTGAGCTTCCTGATCGTGCCGCCGATCTGCTGGACGATGACCGGGGCCAGGCCCTCGGTGGGTTCGTCGAGCAGCAGGAGGGTGGCGCCGGTCCTCAGTATGCGGCCGATCGCGAGCATCTGCTGCTCGCCGCCCGAGAGCTTGGTGCCCTGGCTCGCCTGCCTTTCCTGCAGGTTCGGGAAAAGCGCGTAGATGCGCTCGAGCGAAAAACCGCCTTCGCGCACGATCGGCGGCAGCAGCAGGTTCTCGAGCACCGTGAGGCTCGCGAAGATGCCGCGCTCCTCGGGACAGATCGCGATGCCGAGGCGCGCGATGCGGTCGGAGGAAAGCTCGATCGTCTCGCCGCCTTCGAAGCGCACCGAGCCCCGGCGCTTCCCGACCATGCCCATGACCGATTTCAGGGTCGTCGTCTTGCCGACGCCGTTGCGCCCGAGCAGCGTCACGACTTCGCCCCGGCGCACTTCGAAATCGACGCCGTGGAGGATGTGGGACTCGCCGTACCACGACTGCAGACCGCTCACCGCGAGGAGCGGAACGCCGGGCGGCGCCTGGGACCCGGCCATCGAAGACGCGCCGGGCACCGGGGTCGAGTGGGGAGCTGCCGGCGATTCCACGTCAGCCATCGGCGGTCCCGAGATACGCCTGGATCACGTCGCGGTTGCGCGACACGGTCTCGTAGTCGCCCTGCGCCAGGATCTCGCCTCGCGCGAGCACCGTGATGTAGTGGCAAAGATCGGCGACGACCGAAAGATTGTGCTCGACCATGAGCACCGTGCGGTTCTGCGCGGCGGTGCGGATGAGCGCCGCGATGCGCTCGACGTCCTGGTGCGTCATTCCCGCGGTCGGCTCGTCGAGCAGCATGACCTCGGGATCGAGCGCGAGCGTGGTGGCGATCTCGAGCGCGCGCTTGCGGCCGTAAGGCAGCTCGACCGCGACGGTATCTTCGTACGCCGAGAGCCCGACCGCGCCGATCAGCTCGCGCGCCCGGCCGTTCAAGCCCTCGAGGATGATTTGCGGGCGCCAGAAGTCGTAGGACTCGCCGCGCCTGCGCTGGAGCGCGACCCGAACGTTCTCGAGGACCGTCAGGTGCGGGAACACCGCCGAAATCTGGAACGACCGCACCAGCCCCATGCGCGCGACGGCTGCTGCGCGCGCGCTGGTGATGTCTTTCGATCGATAGAAGATGCGCCCGCGGGTGGGCTGCAGAAAACGGGTGAGCAGATTGAAGCACGTGGTCTTGCCGGCCCCGTTGGGACCGATGAGCGCGTGTATCGTCCCGCGCCGAACTTTGAGGTCGACGTTCCTGAGAGCGACGAAGCCCTTGAACTCCTTGGTGAGCTCGCGCGTTTCGAGGACGTATTCGTTATCCATGATGCAGACGGCGTCCCGGGGAACGCGCGCCCCCTCCTCCTGAGGAACGCTATGGCAACT
>JAQGNC010000108.1 GCA_028292065.1 Betaproteobacteria bacterium | reverse complement strand
GCGCCGCGCACGAAGCGCTCGCCGACGACCGAGCCCATCGAGCCGCCGAGAAAGCCGAACTCGAACGCGGCGGCGACCACCGGCAGGGTGCGGATGCTCCCGTGCATGACCACGAGCGCGTCCTCTTCCGAAGTGTCGTTGCGCGCCTCAGCCAGGCGCTCGGTATAGCGACGGCTGTCCTTGAATTTGAGCGTATCGACCGGCAGGACTTCGGCGCCGATCTCGTAGCGGCCTTCGAGGTCGAGCAGGTAGTCGAGGCGCTCGCGCGCCGAGATGCGGTTGTGATGGCTGCACTTGGGGCAGACGTAGAAGTTCTTCTCGAGGTCGGAACGGTAAAGCACCGCTTCGCACGACTCGCACTTGCTCCACAGCCCTTCCGGGACCGCTTTCTTGTTCGGGCTGCCGGCGTCGTGCTTGATCTTGGGCGGAAGCAGCTTCTGTAACCAGCTCATGTCGTCGGCGCCTCCGTCCGCGATTCGTCCATGGCCTCACGCACGCCGCGCATGAACGCCGTCACGCGGGCGTTCAGCGCTTCGGGGCGCGAGCTTTCGATTTCCTGCACGAGGCGGCTGCCGATCACCACGGCGTCGGCGACGCCCGCGATCGCGCGCGCGGTCTGCGGGTCGCGGATGCCGAAACCGACGCCGAGCGGCAGCGCGGTGTGCGCGCGGATGCGCGCGAGGCGGCTCGCCACGTCAGCAAGGTCGATGTTCGCCGCGCCGGTCACGCCCTTCAGCGACACGTAATACAGATAACCGCGGCCGAGCGCGGCCACCTGCGCGAGGCGCGCTTCGGTCGTCGTCGGCGAGAGCAGGAAGATCGTGTCGATCTCGCGCGAGTCGAGCAGGCGCACGATCGCCTCGGCTTCCTCCGGCGGATAGTCGACGACGAGCACGCCATCCACACCCGCTGCGCGGGCGGTGTCGGCGAAGCGCTCCACGCCCATCGCCTCGATCGGGTTCGCGTAACCCATCAGCACGACGGGCGTCGCCGCGTCGGTCTTGCGAAACTCACCGACGTAACCGAGCACGTCGCTCAGCGACACGCCGAACTTGAGCGCGCGCTCGCTCGAGCGCTGGATCACCGGGCCGTCGGCCATTGGATCGGAAAACGGCACCCCGAGCTCGATCACGTCCGCGCCGCCCGCGACCAGCGCGTGCATGAGCGGCACCACCGACGCCGGGTTCGGGTCGCCTGCGGTGAAGAACGGAATAAGGGCCTGCTTCCCCTGTTCCTGCAGGTTCCGAAAGGTGGTTGCTATTCTGGACATTGAATGCGTTAGAAGTGAGGGGTGAGGAGTGAGGTGTAAGACCGGTTTTGTTGCTGTTGCGCCTCACGCCTCACGCTTCACGCCTCCCTAAAATTTGATTCCCGATTTCTCGGCCACGGTATGCATGTCCTTGTCGCCGCGGCCGGAAAGGTTGACGAGGAGGATCTGGTCTTTCGGCAGGCGCGGCGCGATCTTCGACGCGTAGGCGAGCGCGTGGCTCGATTCGAGCGCGGGGATGATGCCTTCGAGGCGGCACAGGTCGTGGAAAGCCTGGAGCGCTTCGTCGTCGGTGACCGAGACGTATTCGGCGCGCCCGTCGTCCTTCAGCCACGCGTGCTCGGGCCCGACGCCGGGGTAGTCGAGGCCTGCCGAGATCGAGTGGGTCTCGATGATCTGGCCGTGATCGTCCTGCAGCAGGTAGGTCCGGTTGCCGTGCAGGACGCCCGGCTTGCCCGCGGTCAGCGTCGCCGCGTGCTTGCCGCTTTCGAGGCCGTGGCCCGCGGCTTCGACGCCGATCAGACGCACGTGCGGGACGGTGATGTACGGATAGAAGATGCCCATCGCGTTCGAGCCGCCGCCCACGCACGCGATCACCGCGTCGGGCTGGCGGCCGGCGAGCTCCATCATCTGCACTTTCGATTCGATCCCGATGACCGACTGGAAGTCGCGCACCATCATCGGATACGGATGCGGACCCGCGACGGTGCCGATGATGTAGAAAGTGTTCTCGACGTGGGTCACCCAGTCGCGCATCGCTTCGTTGAGCGCGTCCTTGAGGGTCTTCGAGCCGGACTCCACCGGCACCACCGTCGCGCCGAGCAGCTTCATGCGATAGACGTTCTGCGCCTGGCGCTTGATGTCTTCCGCGCCCATGTAGACCACGCACTCCATGCCGTAGCGGGCGGCGATCGTCGCGGTCGCCACACCGTGCTGTCCCGCGCCGGTCTCGGCGATCACGCGCGGCTTCTTCATGCGGCGGGCGAGCAGCGCCTGGCCGATGACGTTGTTGATCTTGTGCGCGCCGGTGTGATTGAGGTCTTCGCGCTTCAGGTACACCTGCGCGCCGCCGAAATGCTGCGACCAGCGTTTCGCGTGGTAGATCGGGCTGGGACGCCCGACGTAGTGCTTGAGCTCGTATGCGAACTCGGCGAGAAACTCGGGATCGTGTTGGTAGCGCGCGTAAGCGTCTTTCAGCTCGTCGAGCGCGTGGATCAGGGTCTCTGCGACGAACACCCCGCCATACGCGCCGAAATGGCCTTTCGCGTCCGGCAGCTCGTACGCGTTCGTTTGCACTTCAGTCAACGTCCCGCACTCCTGATATGAACGCGGCGATCTTCGCCGGGTCCTTGATGCCTTTGCGTGCTTCCACGCCGCTCGATACGTCCACCGCCCACGGTTTGACCGCCCGTACCGCGTCACGCACGTTGTCGGGAGCCAGGCCTCCGGAAAGCACGATGGGCAGCGGCAATGACGGGGGAATCAATGCCCAGTCGAAAGTGGCGCCGGTGCCGCCGTGCAGGCCTTCCTGGTAGGCGTCGAGCAGCAGCGCCTGGGCGTCGTGAAAATCGAGGGCGTATTGTAACAAATCGATCCCGGGCCTGACCCGCACCGCCTTCATGTACGGAAGATCGAAGCGCGAGCAGAACTGCGGGGTCTCGGCGCCGTGAAACTGGAGGAGCTGGATGTGCGCGCGCGCCGCGACCGCCCTCACCTCCTCCTCGGTCGCGTCGACAAAAAGTCCGACCGCGGTCACGAAAGGCGGCAGGGCGCGCACGATCAAAGCGGCCGCGTCGGGCTCGATGTAGCGCGGGCTCGGGCCGTAGAAGACGAGCCCGATCGCGTTGGCGCCATGGCGCGCGGCGAAGAGCGCGTCCTCGGTCCGTGTGACGCCGCAGATTTTCACCAGCGTGCTCATCACTGCACCAGGTCCGCGAGCGGCGGCATCGAAACGCGCGCCGACGGGAGCTCCCAGCGCGGATCGTAATCGACTCGCGCCAGGTACAGACCTGCCGCGTCGAAAGTCGGCGCGGCGAGCGCGCGGTCACGCGAAGCGAGCAGGCTCGCCACCCATTCCGGGCGATGCCTGCCTTTGCCGACGTAAATCAGGGTTCCGACCAGATTGCGCACCATGTGATGCAGAAAAGCGTTCGCAGTGAAATCGAAGACGACATACGCGCCGCGCGGCTCGATCGCGATCGCCCGCAGGTCGCGCACCGGTGAGCGCGCCTGACATTCGCTCGAGCGAAACGCGGTGAAGTCGTGCTCGCCCTGGAGCAGCCTCGCCGCGGTGCGCATCGCAGCCAGGTCGAGCGGCAGGTGGAACCAGCCCACCCGGCCGTGCCCCGCCGCGGGTCGCACCGGGTGGTTGAGGAGGAGGTAGCGATAGTGCCGGCCGAGCGCGCCGTAACGCGCGTGAAACTCGTCTGCCGTTTCCTGCGCCCACAGCACCGCGATTCCGGCGGGAAGCGAAGCGTTCACCCCGCGCACCCACGCGGAAACCGGCCTCGCCACGGGTGAATCGAAATGGACGACCTGCTCCATCGCGTGCACCCCGGCATCGGTGCGTCCGGCGCAGACGGTCTCCACCGGCTCACCGGCGATGTGCGCGAGCGCGGCCTCGAGATGGTCCTGCACGCCGCACCCGGACGCCTGCGTCTGCCACCCGCAGAATGCCGCGCCGTCGTACTCCACGCCTAACGCGACTCTCACCTGGCCGGCCCCGCAGAAGAAACGACGATCGATGATGACAGACCTGCATCGCTCGCCCAATGAAAAGGCAGTGATGTCGATCGCAAACCTACACCATACGCCGGATGAAGAGGCGACGACTCAGGTGACGCACCGACATCGTTCACGGCAAGAAGAGGCGATGATGCAGGTGGCACACCTGCATCATCGCCGGATGAAAAGCGCGGCAGGCAGGCTGCCGCGGTGTGATGCGCTGCCTGTCGATCAGGTGAGCGCGCCCAGCAGCTTTTTCGCCTGCGACTGCTGCTGCGCGTCGCCTTCCTTCACCACTTCCTGAAGGATGTCGCGCGCGCCGTCCTTGTCGCCCATCTCCTCGTACGCCTTGGCCAGGTCGAACTTCTGCTGGACGTCGTACCAGTGATCGTCCTTCGGCAGCTGGCGCGTCGGCGTGGGCCCGCCGAAATCGAGGTTGATGTCGTCGAGCTTGAAATCGAGGTCGGTCGTCGGCGCAGGAGCGGCAGCCGCGGGCGGTTTCGCCTCCGCGGATGCGGCGGGCGTGATCTCGGGCAGGGATATGTCGAGCGGTTTCGCATCCGCCGGCCGGGCCGGCGCCGCCTTCGGCTCCCCCGGAACGTTGATCGGCGGCAGGGGCTCGAGATTGAAGTCCATGTTGAAGTCCGCCGCAGGCGTCGGCCGCCGCGGATCGCCGATCGTCGGCGCAGGCACCTCGAGCTCGAATTCGGTAAGCGACGGCGCGGCGGGGGCGGCTTTCGCAGGCGGCGACGCAGGAGCGGCGGCAGGCGCAGCCGGGCTGCGAGCGGCGCCCAGAGAGCCTTCCAGCGAACGCGCAGCGCCCAGCCCTGTCGTCGAGGGGCGCACGAGCGGAGGCGTTTCGGTCTTGGCCGGCGCGTCGCTGCGCGCAGCAGGCGCGGGAGCCGGCGGCTCCGCGGCTTTGGGCGGCTCGATACGCACAGCGGGCTCCGCTGCTTTGGGCGGCTCGGCGCGTGCCGGCGCAGGCCGCACCGC
>JAQGNC010000082.1 GCA_028292065.1 Betaproteobacteria bacterium | reverse complement strand
AGGGCGAGCTCTGTGCCGGGGGTGTCGGTCGCGCCCATCGTCACGCGCTCCCGTCGTGCAGCGGGCGGCACGGGCTGCCGCCCACGCGCGCGCGGTCGGGCACGTCGCCGAGCACGGTCGAGCCTGCGCCGATCACGCACGAAGCGCCAACGCGCACCGAAGGCACGATCGTCGTGCCGGCGCCGACCAGGGTTCCCGCGCCGAGCGCGACGTGGCCGCAGAGGTGCGAACCGGGGCCGACGTGCACGCCGTCGGCGATCTCGCAGTCGTGGTCGATCGTGGCGCCGGTGTTGACGATGACGTTGCGCCCGACGCGTGTGCCGGTGTTGATCACGCAGCCCGCCATGACCACGGTGCCGTCGCCGATTTCGACGTCGCGTCCGATCGCGGCGGCGGGATGGACCACCGCGGCGAGCGGGCAACCGCTGCCGGCGAGCCACGCCGCGATCTTCATTCGGATGCCGTTGTCGCCGATCGCGACGAAGCCGGCGGCAGTCTCATGGCGGCGCGCCTGCAGCGCGTCGCGGCCGCCCACGATTGCATATCCCATCAGTTGCTTCCCATGCTTGTCGAGCGCGTCGTCGCAGACCCACGCGATCTCGCGCCTTCCTTCGTGCTCGATCGCGTCGATCACGACTTTAGCGTGCCCGCTGGCGCCGAAAACAAAAATCTTTTCGCGCTCAGTCATCGCGCGCGCTGCCGGTAAAGCGCGGCATCGTGGCGCTGCCGGGCTGCGAGATGCCGTGAGGGCGCACCAGCTTCGCGATCGTCATCCCGATGATGCGCAGGTCGAGCGCGAAAGACTGACGCTCGACGTACCACACGTCCAGATCGAACTTCTCTTCCCACGACAGCGCGTTGCGCCCCTTGACCTGCGCCCAGCCGGTGATGCCGGGCCGCACCTCGTGGCGGCGGCGCTGGCGCTCGTCGTAGAGCGGGAGGTATTCCATCAGCAGCGGCCTCGGTCCGACCAGGCTCATGTCGCCTTTGAGCACGTTCCACAGTTGCGGCAGCTCGTCGAGCGAGAGCTTGCGCAGCCACTTGCCGAGCGCGGTCAGCCTGACCTCGTCGCCCAGCAGCTCGCCGTCGGGGAACCGCGCGTCGTTCATCGAGCGGAATTTGTAAAGCATGAAAGGGCGGGCGTTGAGTCCCGGCCTCATCTGGGAAAAAATTACGGGGGAGCCGAGCGCGGCGCGGATGACCAGCGCGAGGACGATGATCAGCGGCGCCGCGGCCGCGAGGCCGACAGCCGACAACGACACATCGAGTATCCGTTTTCCTGTTGTGCGATAGAAAGACATGAACCGGTAACCGCCCCTGGCGGTGTGAGCCGCAGCCGGCGGGCCGACGAGACCGAATGCTAGCGGTTAAGGTCATGATCAGTCAAAGTTTTCGCCGCGCCGGTTGCCGCGAGCGCCGCGGTGTAGAAAGCGACGAGCGCGGCGGTGATCGAGGCTTTCGAGAAGTCGCGCAGCGCGCGGCTGCGCGCGGCGACCCCCATCGCGGCGCGCACGTCGGGCGCATCGGCGAGCGTGCGCATCGCCGCGCTCAACCCTGCGACGTCGCCGCGCTCGAAGAGGAGGCCGGTCGCGCCGTCATCGATCGCGTCGGTCACGCCATAGATGCGCGAGCCGATCGCGGGCAACCCCGCGGCGGCGGCTTCGATGATCGTCGAGCCGAAGCCTTCGCGATGGCTCGGGAGGCAGAAAACGTCGGCCGCCGCCATGTAGCGCTCGGGGGCGTTCGACCACGCGACGAAGCGCAGGCGGGTTTCGGCGTCTGCGCACGCTTCGCGGATCTGCGGTTCGAGCTTGTCTTCGTCGGGTCCGACGAGCACGAGGAAACTGTCCTCGCGATCGCGCGCCACGGCTGAGAACGCCGAAGCGAGCTCGAGCACCCCTTTGTCGTGTGTCAGGCGCCCGACGAAGAGGTAGACGAGCGCAGAGTCGGGGATGCCGAGCTCGGACCGCACCGCCGCGCGAGCCGCCGCGTCGGGCGTGAAGCGGTCGGCGTCGACCCCGCACACCGAGCCGTGGCCGAGCACGATCCCCTGCGAGGGCGCGAGTACGCCTTCGTGCTTCAGAAAGGCGCGCTGCGATGCGCTGTCGACGAAAAGATGGGTGTTCAGGCGCGCGATCACCGCGTCGAGCGCTTTGAGGAGCGTCCTGCCGACGCCGCGGCGTGTCGCCCAGACCTGGCCGGTGAAAGTGTGGAAACGCAGCGGCACGCGCGCGAGGAAAGCGGCGATCGCGGTGAGGAGGCCCGCTTTGGGCGTGACCGAATGCACTGCCGAAAAGCGCTCGCGCCGCATGATCCGGTAAAGCTGGGCGAGACCTTGCAGGTCTTCGAGCGGCGAGATCGCGCGCTCGATCCGCACGCGGTGGATCGTCGCGCGGGCGAGGTCGGGGTGGGTGATCGCGGCGGGATCGCTGTTGACGATCAAGTGCACGTCGAAGCGGTCCGCAAGCGCCCGCACGTGCCCGGCGAGGAAAGCTTCGGCCGTCATCGGGCTCGACACCACGAAACACAACCGCGGCGTGCCGCCCCGGTCCGGGTTCACCGCGCCTGCACCCGGTACAGCGCGACGAGCGCGCGCAGCGCGTCCTCGATCGAGCTCGAATGGGTGAATCCCAGCTCGCGCTCGATGCGCGTCGTCGGATACTCGACCCGGCTGGTGAGCGCGTCGACCCGACCGGTCGTCAGCGGAAAGCCCGGGATGAAGCCGCCGAGCCGCGCCGCCAGGCGCGCCGGCCCTTCCGGGATTCGCACGAAGCGGGGACAGACCCCCATTTCCACACGGTGCGAACGGGGGTCCGGCCCCGGTTTGCTGGTGAGCGCAGCACCGATGGCGCCTGCCATCGCTTCGATGGTGCAGTTCTGGGAGAGGTTGTAGGTGCGGCCCCTGGCTTCGGGCCGGGTGCCGCAGAGCACGAGGGCTTCGGCGATGTTGCGCTCGTGGATGAAGTTCGCGATCGCACCGGGTTTGCCGATGTAGCAGAACCTCCGGCGGTCGACCGCGGCGATGAGCGCGTGCATCGAGCGGTTGCGCATCAAAGGGCCGATCACGCCCGCAGGGCGAGCCAGGGTGTAGCTGAAAGCGCCCGCGCTTTTCTCCGCGACCAGCACGTCGCCCGCGAGCTTGCTGTGCGCGTACAGCCTTCCGGGCTGCGGCGGGGTGTCTTCGGTGACGACCGCATGCCGGTGCCTGCCGTAGACCGACAGGCTGCTCACCTGCACCCAGTGGCCGACCCGCCCGCGCGCCTGCTCGAGGAGCGCGCGAGTCGCATCGACGTTCACGGCTTGCATCAGGGGCTCGCGCGCGATCTCGGCGGCGCAGTGATACACCACGTCGGCGTTCTCGAAGAAAGCGTCAGGCACTTCGTCGGGGCGCACGAGGTCGGCGCCGAAGCGAGTGACGCCCGGCAAAGGCTCGATTCCGGAGTCGTTCCGGGCGAGCGCGTTGACCTCGTCGCCGCGCGCCGCGTGTGCGCGCACGAGCAGGCTGCCGAGATAACCCGCAGCGCCGGTGATCGCGACTTTCACGGGCGCACCACTTTCCAGCGCGCGCCCTGCCACAGGCCGCGGAAATACCCGCCGATGGGCGCTGCGCTGCGGCTGCGAAGCGCCTGGAAAACGGCTTCGAGCAAAAGCCCGCACGCGAGGAGCGCGAGGTGCGCCGGCTTCGCGCCCCGTCTGCGCCGCTTCTTGTAGAACACGACGAACTCGCGGACTTTGCGCGCCTGTCGCGGCCCGAGTACCGCGCGGTTCACCGGCGACATCCGGTGCTCGAGGCGCGCGTTCGGGTTGATGTACAGCCGCGGCCCGTACGCGTGCGCTACCCGAGTCGAAAAATCGATGTCCTCGAGCGCGAAAAAACCGTTAGCCACGTCGAAAGGCACCGTCGCGAAGACTTCCCTGCGGTAAGCCGAAAGACCTCCGCTGAGATAGTCCGACGGGATCAGTGCATGGCCGCTTCCGGTCACCACGCCGTGCACCCCGACCCTCGCGTCGTGAAAGATCCCGCGATGAAAGAAATGGAAAAGCTCGAAGTAGTGGCGGGGCAGCGGCGGCAGGTCGGTCACGATGCCGCACGAGCCGACCATCTGCGGGTTCGCGACGAAACCCGCCTCGAGGCTCGCGATGTATTCGGGCTCGAGCACCACGTCGTCTTCGAGGAAGCACACCAGATCGCCGCTCGCGCGCGAGACCGCGACCGCTTTCGCCGCGACCAGCCCCGCGATCAAAGGGTCGTGCACGTAATCGATCTTCATGCGCCCCGCGCGCGTCGACAGCAGCGCGAGGATGCGGCTGCGCGATTCGGTGCTCGCGCTCTGGTCGATCACCGCGAGCTCGTCCGGCGGCCGCGTCTGGGCGCACACCGAAAGCACCGCCCGCTCGAGGTCCTCGGGGCGGTTGCGGGTCGGGATGACCGCAGTGATCAGCACGCCGCGATCAATCCTGCCATGCGCTCGACGTTCGCCGGCGAAGGCTCGACCAGGTAACGCTCGGCGTAAGCGCGCGCGTCGGCGCGCAGCGCGTCGAGCTGCGCCTGCGGCATCGCCTGGATCTCCGCGATGACCTGCGCGAGCCCGGCCGCGTCGCGCGCGCGGAAAACGAATTCGTGCTCGCCTTCGATCGGGTTGCCCGAAGGCACGTCGCCGATTTCGAGATAGATCGGAAGCCGCCCGTAGAGCATGCCTTCGAGCGCGATCGTCGAAGAGCTGTAGACCACGAGCGCAGCCGCCTGGATGTCGGCGGCGAGCGGCCGTCCGCGCGAAAGCTGCATCCTCGCGGGCCACCGGAACTGGCCGTACAGATCCTCGATCGGGATCGTCGGATGCGTGCGCACCGTCATCGGGATCGTGACGAGCCCGCACAGCGCGTGCAGGGTTCGCAGGATTTCCCACGCTTCGGCGCGGCTCGACGAAATCGGCGCGAGCAGTCCCCAGCCGTGCGGCGGCGCTATGTCGAACCGGCGCGCGCGCAGCGCCGCCCCGACCGTCACGGTCACGCGTTCCGGCATCGCGGCCCGGACACGCGCGGCGGTGATCTCGCCGCACGTCACGACGAGGTCGGGCACAGGCCCGGTCACGTGCGCGTCCGGCGCGCCGCTGAAAGCGAGGTGGCGCGGCGTGAGCGAGCTGTGCTGGTAACCGACGCAGCGCGCGACGCCGTGGCGCCGCGCGGCGTCCAGCAGGTTCTTCTCCCAGCTGCGGTTCTCGAACGGATAGACCAGCACCCGCGGCTGGAGCGTCGCGAGCATGCGATCGAACGCTCGCGCCATCACCTCCTGCATCGCGGTCTCCCCCGACGCCTCTTCACGCGCGCGCAGGTAGTCGAGCATCGCGCGCGTGTAAGGCTCGGGCGGCGCTGCGGGGTCGCGGGTATTGCGGCGCCACCACGCGGCTGCGGGGTCGCCCAGGCGCAGGAAAGCTTCGAGCGGGACCGCGTCCGCGCTCGCCGGGAAGCGCACCCGCTTGCCGGGCGCGAGATACACCGTCATCACCGAACCGTGCGCAGCGAGCGCCGGCGCGAGATTGCCGAAATACGCGTCGGGCGAGCCTTCGGCGAGGTTGGCCCCGAGGGTCACGATGACGACGTCGCGACGCCCTTCAGGCGCTGCGGCGAAGACCCGGCGCGCCGCCGCCCGCGCGCTGCGCAGGAACGCGCGATTGCCGCTCGCGGCAAAGGCCTGCGGCGTGCCGCGTTTCTGGTCGAACGACGCGAGGTTCGCCTGCCGGTCGTCCTCGACGAGCGCGTGCACCACGGCATCAGGTCTCAGCGTGCGGATCGCGCGCAGCATGAAGAGCAGCGCCACGTCGGGGTAATCGGGAACCGCGAGGAGCACCCGCGAAGAGAACGCGTAGCGCCAGTGGGGATCGGCGCTCGCAACCGCGTCGAAGAACTCGCGGAGTAGGCGCTCACCTTCGGCTCTGACCGCCTCGTCGGCATCGATCGTCGTGTGCCCGCCTTGCACCGCGGCGACCTCGATCGCGCCGAGCATAGCCGCGTCGGTGCTGCTGCGGGCGAGGGTCGCGTAGTAGGCGCCGCGCTCGCTGCGCAAAGCGTTCAGGAGCGAGCCGCCGGTCGGATGTACGTGCAGCGTCACGCCGGCGGATGCCCGTGCGGGCGGTCTAGCGCGCGCGGTACTGCTCGCTCAGGCGCTCGGTCTCGAGCTGCTTGCCTTCGGCGAGGTTGAAGAGATCGGTGTTGGAGAGCTTCACCGCTTCTTCGGGGGGCAGGTTGTGGCGGTTGGTGTACACCAGCGCGTCGGCGTGCGGCAGGAGCTGGTCGCACTGGTCGCAGTACGGAAACATCCCGAACTGTTTCTGGCGGTGGGCGTGACGCAGCAGCCGGTACTTCGGCCCATTGAGGATCGAGAGCACGCCGTCCTGGAACGCGTTGCCGAGGATGATCTGGTTGTTGTAGTCGTAGCAGCACGGGATCACTTCGCCGTTCCACTGGATCTGCAGCGGGCCGTTCTCGGGCCTGCCGCAGCTCGTCTTCTGGTCCGGGACGCGGTTGCGGTAATCGCGGCCATCGCCGAAGTTGTGCGGTTTCCAGATTTCGACCGCGTTCACTTTCGGCACCCAGAATTCGCGGAAAGCGTCGGTATCGGACTTGTTCTCGGGGAGCTCGAGATACGAGATCTGGACGCGGGTCTTCGCGTTCATCTCGTCGCGCAGGCGCAGGAACTCGAGCACGCCTTTCAAGGTGCGGTTGAAGTCGAGGCCCTGCATGACCGCGTTGTAAGTCTCGGGGCGCATGCCGTAGAAGCTCACGCGCATCTCGGACAGGCCCGATTCCATGAGCTTGCGCGAGCGACGGGCGGTGAGCGCCGAACCGTTGGTGATGAAGTAGGTGCCGAGACCTTTGGAAGTCGCGTACGCGACCTTGTCTTCGAGGCGCTTGTCGAGCATCGGCTCGCCGAAACCGGTGAGCACGATCTGCTTCGCGCCGAGCGCCGCGACTTCGTCGATGCTCTTTTCGTAGAGCGCCTGGTCCATGATGCCGTGCTCGCGGCCGTGCTCGTGCTTGTCGCGAGGGCACATGATGCAGCTCGCGTTGCAGTTGTCGGTCACCTCGTAGCGCACTTCGGGGTGCAGCAGGGTCGTGACCTCGGGCTCGGCTTCGAGCTCGCGCAGCAATCCCTGGAGCTCCGGCGCCTGGAGGTCGACGCTGCCGTCGCGCAGCAGCCGGTCGAGGCTGTAGCGGTTCTCGTCGACGGCGCGGATCGGGATGATGCGTTTTGCGGAAGCGAGCATAAAGGACGCGGCTCCTGGGTCACGGAGATATACGGCGCGTGAGCGGTATGTCCCGTCAGTAGATCTCAACATAGCGCGAGCTATGTCGACTCGGTGGTAGAGCTCGATCCGGCGCGAACGCTCTATCGACCTCGGTGGTAGAGCTCGATATAAGCGTGGGCGCTATATCGAGCTCGGCGGCAGGGGTGGGATTTTACACGAACCTGCTGATTCTTGGGCACTTATCGGCGCTTCAGGCGAGCTCGCGCAGCCTTGCGGCGAGCCGCGGCGCGGCGGCTTCACCAGTCTCGAGATACGCGTCGAAGCGGCGGATCGTCGCTTCGCGCCACGCGGGGTCGGTCAGCGAGCGCTGCACGAGGTCCGGCACCTGCGCGGCATCGCTGGCGTATGCCGCGGCGCCGGCGTCGAGCAGCGGCGGCACGCGGTAGCCTTTCTTCTCGTGGAGACGCGCGCCTCCGGCGCCCGCGAGCAGCAGCCACACCCCCGGTATGCCGTAGAAGCCGGCCTCTATAGCCACCGACGAGAACTGGGTCAGCACGAGGCGCGGCGCGCGCACCAGCGCGGCGGCGACGTCAAGCGGCGTCACGTCGGTGATGTCCACGTCGGAGCCGCTCAACAGCCGCGCGTAAGCGCCTGAGGCGTAGCCGGGATCGCGCGGGTGGGCTTTGAAGAGCAGGTGCGCGCCGGCTGCGCGCAGCGCCGGGAGCGCGACAGCGAGGGTCCTGAGCGCATCGTCGGTCTCGGGCTGCCCGGCCCAGAGCACTTCGGGTGCCCCCGGCGCCGCCCATCGCGCCGCCGTGGCGGTGCGTAGCCCGGTGAGCTGAGCGCGATATCCGTCGTAGCGCGCCGGCGCATGCGCTTCGACGCGCGGGCAGCGCGCGCCGAGCCGCGTGATCGCGATCTCGCGCGCGGCGCTGCTTTCGACGACGAGGAGCGTCGCGTCGGCGCCGTCCGCGTGGGCGTAGTTGCCCGGGAAATCCTCGATTGCGACGACGGGCAGGCGCGCGTCGCGCGCGGCGCGGCGGGCGTCGACTTCGATC
>JAQGNC010000080.1 GCA_028292065.1 Betaproteobacteria bacterium | reverse complement strand
ATCTGTGTCCCGGTCATCACCTTGAAGAGCTCGAAACCGACGTGGCCCGGCGTGCCGTTGCCCGACGACGCGTTCGACAGCCTGCCGGGGTTCTGCTTCGCGTAATCGATCACGTCGCGCACGCTTTTGAACGGACCCGCCGGCGAAGTCGCCAGCAGCATGTTGCCGTTCGCGGTCTGACCGATCGGCTGGAAATCCTTCACCACGTCGAACGGGACTTTGCGCACGAGGTGGGGGCTGATCGCCAGCGCGCCGATGGGCGCATAGCCGATCGTGTAGCCGTCGGCAACGCTGCGGGCGACGAGCTCCATGCCGATCATCAGCGCGCCTCCGGCGCGGTTGTCGACGATCACCTGCTGCCCGAGCTGGCGTGAAAGCTCGGTCGTCACTATCCGCGCCAGGGTGTCCGACGAGCTGCCGGGTGCCTGCGGCACGATGAGGCGGATCGGACGCTCGGGATAGCGCTGCTGCGCGTGGACCGGAGCGGCGGCGAAGACGGCAATGATCGAGCAGAACGTTATCGAGCGGCGCATAGGCGTGGCAAAACCTCGCTGATGGGATCGGTGAGCTTGACGTCGGCGATATCGTCGAAGCCGGTCGGTTGCGCATTGACGATGATGACGGGTGCGCCCGCGGCTTTCGCGCTCGGCACCGCGCCGGCGACCGGGTAGACCTGCAGGCTGGTGCCGACGCACAGCAGGCAGTCGGTGTCGGCCGCGGCGCTCATCGCGCGAGCGATGACTTCAGGCACGAGCGGCTGGCCGAAAGAGATCGTGTCGCTCTTGAGGATGCCGCCGCACGTCCCGCACGGCGGGTCGTCTTCGCCGGCGCGCACGCGTTCGAGCACCCCTTGCATCGGCCCTCGCCAGCCGCACGAGAGACAGATCGCCTGGTGCAGGTTGCCGTGAACTTCGACGACGACCTCAGCCGAGTTGCCGGCGCGCTGGTGGAGCCCGTCGATGTTCTGTGTGACCAGCGCGTGCAGCTTGCCGCTGCGTTCGAGATCGACCAGCGCGCGATGCCCCGAGTTGGGCTGCGCGGTCCACGCCGGATGCGCGAGACGGCTCTGCCAGGAGAGGCGGCGAACCTCGGGATCGGCGACGTAGTAGCGAATGTCCGACATACGCTCGGCTTTGGGATTGAGCGTCCACACGCCTCGCGGCCCGCGAAAGTCGGGTATGCCCGAATCGGTCGATATCCCCGCACCGGTCAGCACGACGACGCGCTCGGCGCGGTCGATCAGCTTACGGGCGTGGTCCAGCCCTGAATTCATGGAGAGTCCTGGAAGAGCAAAGCCAAAGCTTTAACGCGAAGGACGCAAAGGACGCGAAGGAAAACCAATACAACTCTTTCAGTCACTCGCGCACCTCGCCTGAGCGCACTCTTTTAAATGTTTTACCTTCGCGTCCTTCGCGTCCTTCGCGTTGAGGCTTTGATGCCGGACTGTCTCACACCCCGTAGCGCTTCAGCGCATCCGCGTCGAACTCGAGGCCGAGGCCTGGCTTGTCCGGGACCGTCAGCTCGCCGTTGACCGGCTGCGGGACTTCCCTGAAGAGCTTCGAGGACCACGGCATGTATTCGACGGTCAGGCCGTTCGGCACCGCGGCGACGAGGTGCACCGAAATTTCCGGGCAGAGGTGGTTCACGATCGGCAGGTTGAACGCTTCGGCCATGCCCGCGATCTTGACCCACTGGCTGATGCCGCCCGCACGCAGCACGTCGACCATCACGATGTCGATCGAGCGCGCTTCGAGCATGTGACGAAACGGCACGAGGCCGTAGACGTATTCGCCGGCGGCGACCGGTGTCGCGAGCGCGTCGGCGACGGCCGCCATGCCCGGGTAGTCGTCGTGGGCGACCACGTCCTCGAGCCAGAAGAGGTTGTATTCCTCGATGCGGCTGCCGATCGAGATCGCCTGGCGCACGTCCCAGCGCTGGTTGATGTCGCACATGAGATCGACCATGGGGCCGATCGCGTTGCGCACGACGCGGATGCGCTCGATCTCTTTCTCCGGGTTCGTATCGCCCGGCAGCGCGAGCTGAGTCTTCATCTGCGTGAAGCCTCGCTCTACCAGGCGCGCCGCCGCTTTCTCGACGTGCGACAGCGAAAAGCCGCGCATCAGCGCGCCGCTCGCATACGTGGGGACCTTGTCGCGGAAACCGCCGAGCAGCGTCGCCAGCGGCTGGTCGAGCACCTTGCCGCGGATGTCCCACAGCGCGATGTCGATCGCGGAGAGCGCGAGCGTGAATATGCCGCCGGGGCCGCTCGGCGACGCCGCCGCGCGAAGCTTCTGCACGATGAACTCGATGAACATCGGGTTCTCGCCGACCGTGAGCGCGCCCAGACCGTCGATCGCGGCCTTGAGCGCCGCGCTCATCGCGCCGCCGCCGAAGAAGGTGATGCCGATGCCTTCGACGCCTTCGTCGGTGCGCAGGCGCAACGTCACGAATGTCTGCGTCGCGCCGGGCGTGATTGCGCCGTCAGCGAGCGGCTCGTCGAGCGGCAGCTTGACGATGCGGGTTTCAAGACCGGTGATTTTCATAGTCGTTCTTTCGTTGTTTTGTTGTACGGGAGCTCGGCGAGCGCAGGGGCAATCATACAACTGACGGCGTTTACGCCGTCATCCTGGCGCAGGCCAGGACCCATCTTGACGTTGAACAGCGGTCAAAATGGATTCCGGATAACTTGCGCTACCGCGCGTCCGGAATGACGGCGACAAGGAAAGGAGGTCTCGGAGGGAAACCATGGGTTTCCCTCTGAGTCGTTCACCGTCCCGAACGGAGTTCCGGATCACTTGCGCTACCGCGCGTCCGGAATGACGGATCGGGCGCTGCCGCCGCCGAAGGAAAGGAGGTCTCGGAGGGAAACCATGGGTTTCCCTCCGAGTCGTTCACCGCTGACGAAGTCATTCGCCCAGCAGGCGAATGACTTCCTCCGCGGCTTTCTGCGCTTCATCGCGGGTCAGCCTCTCCGCGGCATCACCGTCGCGGGTGCGAATCGCGCCGAGTACCGCCTGCAGGCTCGCAACGCTTTCGCGCGACCGGTCCTCAGAGCGCTGCGGATGGGTGAGCCCGAGTGCGCGCCAGCGCCAGATGCGCGCGTGCAGGGTCGCGAGCATCGACGACAGCGTCTCGCTGCCCGCGCCTTCGAAGAGCACACCGTAGTAGCTGTTCTTGCTGTCGAGCACGGCACTCGCATCGCCGCTGTCGTAGGCGGCGACCACGCGCACCAGCGCCTCGTCGAGCCGGCCGATCTGAGCTTCGGTCGCTTTATCGGCGAAGAGACGCGCAGCGAAACCTTCCAGTACCGCGCGCACGGAGTAGAGGTCGCGCGCTTCATCGAGCGAGAGCGTACGGACCACCGGGCCTTTGTTCGGGATGTTTTCGATCAGCCCTTCGGTCTCGAGCTGGCGCAGCGCTTCGCGCACGACGGTGCGCGACACGCCCATCATTTCGGTGAGCTCGCGCTCGGTCAGGCGCGCACCCGGCGCGAGCCGGCCATCGATGATCGCCTGGCGCAGGCCGTCGAGCACCTGCTGGCGCAGCGGCGCGGCGAATTTCTGTATGCCCAGGTTGGGGAGCGGGTCCATCGTCGCTTGCGCTTCTCGTAATACGGTAATACAGTATTACGCTCACGACGCCCACACGCAACCAGAATCGCCGCAAGGAGCTCCCTGCATGACCACGCCCGTCAAAGTCGGCATCGTCGGCCTCGGCCGTTGGGCCAAAGTTCTCGCCCGCGCCGCCGCCAAGTCGGACAAGCTCGCGATCGTCGCCGGCTACAGCCGCTCCGAAGACAAGCGCGCTGCGTTCGAGCAGGAGACCGGCATACGCGCCGCGCCGGATCTCAAAACGCTGCTGGCCGACCCCGAAATCAAGGGCGTGATCCTCACCGTGCCCAACGAGCAGCACCTCCCCGTCGCCGAGGAAGTGGCGAAAGCCGGAAAGCACATCTACACCGAGAAGCCGATCGCCAACACGCTCGAAGACGGGCTGCGCATCGAAGCGCTACAGAAGCAATACGGCGTTCAGGTCATCGTCGGACACAGCGCGCGGCTCCTGGTGGGCACGCGCATGATCAAGCGCGCGATCGACCAGGGCGATCTCGGCCGCGTGGCTTTCATCGAAGCCAATTTCTCCAACGAGCGCGCGCTCGAGCTCACGCCGCAGACGTGGCGCTGGTACAGGGACAAAGCCCCGGGAGGGCCGCTCTCGCAGCTCGCGATCCACCAGTTCGACGCCCTGCACTATCTCGGCGGCGAGATCAGCGAAGTCTCCTCGATGGCGTCGAAGCTCTCCCCGGTCGGCGCCGAAGTCGACGACCAGTCGATGACCCTCATGCGCTATGCCGACGGCAAGATCGCTTACGTCGGCACGTGCTGGACTTCCCCGGGCGTCTACGCGATCCGCGTGTTCGGCTCCAAAGGCCTCATGCACTACGAGCTCGACTTCAGCACGTGGGACACGCCGGGCGAGATCCACAAGACCTCGACCCTTTACATCCAGCGCGGCAAGGACGGCTACGGCAAGCGCGAGGACATCGCGATCCCTGAAGGCGACATGTTCCGCGACGAGCTCGAGATGTTCGCGCAGACGTGCATCACCGGCAGGCCGTGCGAGCTCACCGCGCACAACGGCAACGTCGCGGTCGCGGTCGTCTACGCGGCGCTGCGCTCGATCGAGCGCAAAGGGCAGTACGTGGCGCTCTCCGAGGTCATGGCGGAAGCTCAGGCAAAGGTGACAGCAAGCGCGCGAGCGGTCGCGTAGACCGACGAGGTTTTCAATGGCACTCCCCTCGCGTTATTTCATCGATCTCACCCAACCCGAGATCGCCGGCCAGCTCAGGAACAACCCGCTGGTGATCCTGCCTGCCGGAAGCGTCGAGCAGCACGGGCCGCACCTGCCGACCGGCACCGACATCTACGCGTCGAACGTCATCGGGCACGCGGTCGCCGAGCGCATGGACGGCCTCGTGCTGCCGGGCGGTCCGCTCGGCGTGACGCCGATGCACATGCCTTTCGAAGGCACGATCACCCTCTCGCCCGATACCTACCAGCGCGTCGTGATCGAAACCTGCGTCTCGACCGCGAAGCACGGCGCGAAATACTGCCTCATCCTCAACTGGCACGAAGGCAATATCCCGTCGCTGGCGATCGCAGCCGAAGCGCTGCACCGCGAGCACGGCATGACCGTGCTCACCGTCCAGGCGTGCTATGTCGCGGCGGAGCTCTACGGTCACGACTGCGGCGGTCTCACGCACGGCGGCGAGATCGAAGCGCTCGCGGTGCTCGCGTATCGGCCCGACCTCGTACACCTCGACCGCATCGACTACTCGTCCGATCACAGCCAGGGGCGCAAGTGGGACAAGCTGCGCCGCACGCGCAGCTACCAGCCGGTGCTGCGCGACATCAAGACGATCGCGCCGACCGGATGGTACGGCGCGCCCGAGCACGCAACGGTCGCCAAAGGCATGAAGATGCTCGACGACATCGCCGATTCGATCGCTGCGGAGGCGACCGAGATCTTCGCGATGCTCGACGAAGCGCAAGGCGGCACGGCCGAGATCAAGCACCTGAAGGTCGCGAACTGACGGCTCGCCGTCGGCCGGAGTGAAGTAAATCCGGCAGGCAACTGAACAGCGTGCGCCAGAACAAAAGGAGGAGGAGGCTCAGGACCCCTCACCCCACGGGGTGAGGGGCACCTCCCTGCGGTATCGATGAGTCGACGCACACCAGGCTGGATCGGCACCGCGCTCGTCGTCACCGGCATCGGCGTGCTGTTGTGGCTCGAGCGCAAGCGGCCGCTGCGCATAGCGGTTGAACCGCCGCTACGCCGCATCGCCCGCAACGCGGCCGTCGGCGCAGTGACAGCCGCGGCCGTGGCAATCGTCGAGCGGCCGATTGTGACGCGGCTGTCTCTCCTCGCTGCAACACGCGCATGGGGCCTCGTACCCCGGCTGCCTTTGCCTCGCGCGCTGCGCGCGCTCGCCGCGATCGCGCTGATGGATTACACGCTCTACGTGTGGCACGTGCTGCTGCATCGCGTGCCCGCGCTGTGGCGGCTCCACGAGCCGCACCACGCCGACCGCGATCTCGACCTCAGCACCGCGCTGCGCTTTCACTTCGCCGAGTTCCTCGCGTCGATCCCGTGGCGTTGCGCGCAGATCGCGCTGATCGGCGTCGGACCTCGAACGCTCCAGCTCTGGCAAAAACTCACCTTCGCCGAAGTACTCTTCCACCACAGCAACGTGCGTTTGCCGCGCGCGATCGAAGCGAAGCTCAGCCTGTATGTCGTCACGCCCCGAATGCACGGCATCCATCACTCGGTCGTTCGACAAGAGCGCGACTCGAACTTCTCGAGCGCACTGACGCTGTGGGACACGCTGCACGGAACCGCGCGCATCGATATGCAGCACGACGAGGTCACCATAGGGCTGCCGCAGTTCCGTGACGATGAAGACGTCACGCTGCGGCAAACGCTCGCGCTGCCTTTCAAACCCACCCCCATCCCGACCTTCCCCCTGAAGGGGAAGGAGAGTTATCCGCCGCGCGGATGAGCAAAACTCCCCTGCCGTCAGGGCCGTCAGGGCCCCCAGGACGCCCACGGCGAGCGTTCGGGTGAGGTGGGTCTGTTTGTGAGCACTCTAACAACATCGCTATCAGTGAGAAGACCGGAATGAAACCAGGAGAGCTCGGCATCGCGGTCATCGGCGCCGGCCGCATCGGCACCCTGCGCGCGCGTCTGGCGGCGAAGCATCCGTGCGTCGGATTCCTCGCGATCGCGGACATCGACGAAGCGAAGGCGCGCGCGCTCGCCGACGTCACCGCCGCCGACATGTACTCGACCGACAACGTCGAGATGATCGAGCGTCCCGAAGTGAACGCGGTGTTCGTCTCCACGCCCGAAGGCGAGCACGCCGCGCCGATCATCCGCGCGCTCGAGCTCGGTAAACCGGTGCTGTGCGAGAAGCCGATCGCGCTCGATCGCAACGACGCCGAGCGCATCATCGAGACGCTGAACGCCACGAAAGGCAAGCTTCGAATCGGCTACAGCCGTCGCTACAAGGAGTGTTTTCTCCGCGCCAAGGAGCAGATGATCCACGAGCGGCTCGGCAAAGTGGTCGGCGGCCACGCCCGCGTCTACAACTCGCGCGCACAGGCGTTCGCGATCCTCGCGCGCGACCCGCACGCCACACCGGTGCTCGACGTCCTCACCTATTACGTCGACCTCGTGTGCTGGTTCCTCGAAGGCAACCCGCCCGTCGAAGTCGTCGCGCGCGGCCAGCACGGCATCTTCAGGGATGCGGGTTACAGCGCTCACGACGTGACGTGGGCGATCGTGACTTTCGCCGACGGTGCGGTGGTGAATTTCGGCGTGAGCTACGCGCTGCCTGCGCGCTACCCGACGCTCGGTCAGTCCGACCGCGTCGAGCTGCTCGGCACCGAAGGCACGATGATCATCGATGACGACCACATGGACCACGTGCTGTATTCCGACCGCGGAATCCCGCACGCCTACGTCCCCGATCACCAGGTCAACATGGCTTTCCTCGGGAGCAACACCGCGGGCGACTGGGCGGTGGGGGACTTCTGGGGACCGCTCGCGAACGAGACCCGCGCGTGGCTCGATCACCTGGTCACCGGAGCCCCCACGGTGCACACCACGCCCGAGCAGGCGCTCATCAATCTGGAGACGACGATAGCGATCGAGCGCTCGGCCCGCAGCGGAGAGCCGGTGCGGTTGCCGCTGGAGATCTGAGCCTTTTAAAACCTGCCGTCGATGGGCGCCGATGGGGTGCCGATCTGACACCGATCGAGCCTGGGCAGAAATCAGCACAGGAACATCGGCGGTTATGTATTTTGACGGAGCGCATGTGAATAGAACCACGCTGGCGGCCGGGCTCTTCGCACTGATGACCACTGCCGCGCTCGCGCAGACCTATCCTTCCCGCCCGGTTCGCATGATCTCGCCGAACCCGCCAGGTGGCGCGAACGACACGATCGGCCGCCTCCTCGCCATCAAGCTTGCCGAGACGCTCGGCCAGCCGATCGTCATCGACAACCGCGGTGGCGGCGGCGGCGTGATCGGCGCAGAGATCGCAGCGGCAGCCGCGCCGGACGGTTACACCCTGCTCGCAGGCTCGGTGTCGACGCACTCGTTTTCGCCTGCATTGAGCCGCAAGCTCAACTACGACCCGGTGAAAGACTTCGCGCCGATCTCGCTCTTCGCGATCGCGCAGAACCTGCTGGTGGCGAGCCCCTCGTTGCCTGCGGCGAACGTGAAACAGCTCGTCGTGCTCGCGAAAGCGAAGCCGAAATCGCTGAACTACGCGTCGGGCGGCAGCGGCTCCACCAGCCACTACGCGATCGCGCTTTTCGTGCACCTGGCCGGCATCGACAAAGACACCGTGCACGTCCCTTACAAAGGTGGCGCTCCGTCCGTCGCCGCGACCATGTCAGGCGAGACCCAGTTCTATTTCGGACCAATGGCGAGCATGACCGCGCAGGTGAAAGCGGGAAAGCTCAAAGCGCTCGCGGTCGGCGGGATCAGGCGCTCGCCGCTGTTGCCCGACATTCCTACGGTTGCCGAATCAGGAGTACCGGCTTACCAGTCGTTCGGATGGTTCG
>JAQGNC010000065.1 GCA_028292065.1 Betaproteobacteria bacterium | reverse complement strand
AACTCGCTAAAATAACGGGTTAACGCGAGGCGGCACCACGGCGCCCGCCACACTACAAGCAACGGAGAACAGCATGGCGGACAAGAAGACCCTCGGGGCCTACAACATATTCGATTTGCGCGACCAGGCGCTCAAGCGCGTTCCCAAAGGGCTTTTCGAGTTCGTCGATCGCGGCACCGAGGACGAGGTGTCGCTGCGCAATAACCGCTCGGTCTTCGAGAAGATCAAGTTCAAGCCGCGCACGCTCGTCGACGTGTCCGGGCGCACCCAGGAAATTTCGCTGTTCGGCCACACGCAGAAAATGCCGATATGCATCGCTCCGACGGGCACCGCGGGGCTCATGTGGCACGAAGGCGAGATCGCGCTGGCACGCGCCGCGAGGGACGCCGGCATACCGTTCACGCTCGCCACCGGTTCGATGACGTCGATGGAGCGCGTCGCGGCCGAGGCGGGGGGACGCCTGTGGTTCCAGCTTTACATGTGGCCGGACAAGTCGATGTCCCACAAGCTGGTCGAGCGCGCGAAGGCCGCGGGTTATGAAGGCCTCGTCGTCACCGTCGACGGCGCGACCTCGCCCAATCGCGAATACAACCTGCGTAACGGCTTCACCATTCCGTTCACTTTCACCCGCAAGAACATCACCGACGTCATGATGCACCCGCGCTGGCTGCTCGGCGTGCTCGCGAAATACGTGATGACCACCGGGATGCCGCGCTACGAAAACTACCCCAGCGAGATCAAGTACAAGGTCACCGCCGCACCGATGGGCCGTTCGCAGATGAAGAACGACTCGCTCAACTGGGAAGACCTCAAGGTGCTGCGCAAGATGTGGCCTGGTGTCCTGATGGTCAAAGGGCTCGCGCATCCGCACGATGCGATCATGGCAGCCGACTGCGGCGCCGACGGTGTGGTCGTGTCGAACCACGGTGGACGCAATCTCGACGGTTCGATGGCGCCGCTCGAAGCGCTGCCCGACGTCGTCGATGCCGTCGCCCACCGCATTCCGGTCATCGTCGACAGCGGTTTTCGCCGCGGCTCGGACGTCGTCAAGGCGCTGGCGCTGGGTGCGAGCGCCGTGCTGATCGGCCGCTCGACCCTCTACGGCGTGGCTGCCGGCGGATACGACGGTGCGGTCCGCGCCATCGATTTATATCGGGAGGAAATCAGCCGCGTGATGGCGCTGCTCGGGGTGCGCACGGTCGACGAGCTCGGTCCCGAGCTCCTGCACTTCCAGGACAACGCCTTCAGGCGGTCGGCGCAATCGCGCGCCGAGCTGAAACTGCTCGACACCGCGCGCGCCGCCGAAGGCTGATCCTTTGATCTTTGCCTATTTGCTGCTGGCGCTGCTCCCGATCGCGGGAGTCGCCTACATCATCTGGGATCACCGGCGCAAAGCCGCGGCTCTCGAAGCGTCGAGCGCGAGCCGCCTCGAGGAGCTCCTGGTCGTTGCGGCGCACGCGCCGCGGCCCGAGCCGTCGGACGAAGACGCTGCACTTGCAGCGGCCGCCGCACAGCCCGCTGCACCGGCCGCGACGTTCGCGTTGCGCGACAAGTTTCTGACCGCGCCGCAGACGCTACTCTACTACCTGCTGAAGACCGGCCTTCCCGAACACCTCGTGTTCGCGCACGTGCCGGTCGCTTCGCTGCTCGATCCGGCGCCGAGCCTCGCGCCGTACGCGCGCGAAGAACAGGCGCGAATGTTCGCGCGACACGTGGTCGACTTCGCGATCTTCGACAAGAGTACGCGGCCTGTCGCGGTCGTGAATTTCAGTGCGCCCGTCGATGCGCCGCATGCGGCGGGCCTGCAGATGAAGTCGTGGTTCACCGCCGCCCACCTGCGCTACGTCGAGCTCGATCCGACTGCGTTGCCGCGCAAGGATGCAGTGCGCGCGCTCGTTCTCGACGAGCATTCGGCGGCCGGCGGCAGTGCGGCCGATGCGCAGATCACGCACTGATTTCGCGCGTCTGGTGCAGTCCGAATCGTGCACGTCTGGCCCTTTACATTTTGCTTGACGACCCCCCGAAAATCGGTATACCGTGGTCGCGTGTTTAGTTCTAAGTTCTTGAGAATGTCGACTCCGCAGTTGTCAGGTGTTGGTTCTTTGGATGCTTGGAGATTAAACATCGGTTGGGCTTCGAGAGCCCTGCGTTTAATTTCTTTAAGGACGCAACAAATGGCAACTGGCACTGTGAAGTGGTTCAACGATTCCAAAGGTTTTGGCTTCATCACTCCCGACGGCGGCGGCGAAGATCTCTTCGCGCATTTCTCCGCGATCAACATGCCCGGATTCAAAACGCTGAAGGAAGGCCAGAAGGTCTCCTTCGAAGTGACGCAAGGCAACAAGGGCAAGAAGCAGGCGAGCAACATCCAGGCGGTCTAGTCGTTCAAACGTCTAGTACGTTCTGACATCAAAGCCGGGCATGCTCCCGGCTTTTTTTATTCATCAAAATGAGGGAGCGTGCCCGGCTTTTTGACGATGCGGTTTTACGCAGCGATGTCTTCGAGGCTCGAGATGACCGCTGTGACGTCGCGCCGCAGTTGCGCGCGCGCCTCATCCGCCCCCGTGCCGTCGGTCAGGCTGAACGACACGCGAGAGCCCATCCGCAGCCGCCCGGCCGCAGGCAGGTCGGCAGTGATGATCGTCGCGATCTTGGGATAGCCGCCGACAGTGGGGTGGTCCGCGATCAGGATCACTGGAAGGCCCGAGCCCGGGACCTGGATGGACCCGGTCGCGACCCCTTCCGAGCTCAGGTCGAACCCACCGACGTGCTGCAGCGGCGGACCTTCGAGGCGCAGCCCTGAACGGTCGGAGTGGCTCGACACCCCGTACTCGCTCGCGAGCAGGACCTGCATCGCGCTCTCGCTGAAGCGGTCGTGCTGTGGACCTGCGATCACCCGCAGCACACGCGGTGCTTCGAGCGTCGGCGGGCGTACATAACGCAGCTCGGCGCGCGCCGCGGCCTGCTGCAGCTTCACCGGCAGGACGTCGCCCGCTTTGAGTATGCGTCCATGCCACCCGCCCAACGCACCCCTGAGGTAAGTCGAAGCGCTGCCGAGCACGAGCGGGGTGTCTATGCCGCCTTCGACGGCGAGGTACGCGGCTGAAGTCCGCTCGACGTGGCCGACCCGCACGATGTCGCCGGCCTCGAGTACCACGCTTTGCCATCGAGGAAGGGCGATGGCCGCGGCGCTGCCGTGTCGCGTGAGCGTCGCCTCTGCGCCGCAGACCGCGATCCGGACGCGTCCGCCTTGCGCCTGCACCGCGGCGCCGGCGTACAGCATCTCGATCGCCGCGATGTGCGGCGCATTGCCGACGAGTGCATTTGCGAGCTCGAGGGTGACCGTATCGAGCGCGCCTGATACCGGCACGCCGTAAGCGCGATATCCCACGCGGCCGAGATCCTGCACGGTCGAGCAGATACCGCCTTTGAGGACTGCGAGCGCGGTGGTCATGCGCGCAGCCGGTCCCGGTCCGACGCGTCCTGCGCTTCGATGCGCGCGAGCTCCGATGCGTCGATCGCGTAGAAACGCACCGTATCGCCGGGCGCGAGTAAAGCCGGGGGCGAGGCTGCCGCATCGAACAGGGTCACCGGCGTGCGCCCGATGATGTGCCACCCGCCGGCGGTCGCCTGCGGATATACCGCGGTGTACTGCGTGGCGATGGCGACCGAGCCGGCAGCGATACGCGGGCGCGGCTCGGTGCGGCGCGGCAGGACGAGGCGCTCGTCGATGTCTCCCAGATATGGGAAGCCGGGGCTGAAGCCGAGCAGATAAACGGTGTAGCTGCGGCTCGCGTGCGCCGCGATCACCTGCGCTTCGCTCAGGTTGCAGGCGCGTGCGACCTCCGCCAGATCCGGCGCGACCTCCGCCGCATAACACACCGGCAGGTGCCATTCGCGCGACGTCGGCGACGACGCGAGCGCCGTATCCCTGCAGCGCTCGAGCGCCGCCTGCAATGTCGCCGCGGAGGTGCGGTCGGGATCGAAGATCACCGTGAGCGAGGTCAAACCCGGCACGCTCTCGACGAAACCTTCGGGCGCCGCGCGGCGCAGCGCCTCGTGCAGCGCCGCGATGGTGCGCGTGAGCAGGAGGTTCGCGCGCGGGCCGAGCTCGACCGTGAAAGCAGCGTCACCGCACGTCGAATAGCGCATCGGATGGACGCGTGCGCTCAGAGCTTCATGTCGGGCAGCGTCACGATGCGCGTGCCGCGCGCTTCGAGCGCATGCCGCACCGCGGTCATCACCGCGACGCCGCTCGGCTCGTCGCCGTGCGCGCAGAAGGTGTCGATGCGCGTGCGGATCGTCCTGCCGCCGCGAGTGACGAG
>JAQGNC010000025.1 GCA_028292065.1 Betaproteobacteria bacterium | reverse complement strand
GGCGGCAAGCGTCGCGCCGATTGCCATGGCGATGCGATCAAGTCGAAGCTGCATTCGTGTTCTCCTCGTCATCTTATTGATCAAACCTTTTGTCCCGCGCGCGACGCTGATTCTAAACGCTCACTCGACCTTGATTCCCGACGCCTTCACCACGCGGCTCCACTTTGCCATCTCGCTTTTGAGCAGGGTGTTGAACTCGGCGGGGCCGGTCTTCACGGTCGCGCCGCCGTTCTCCTGCATGCGAGTGCGCACGTCGGGGGCCGCAAGCACTTTCACGATCTCGGTGCTCAGGCGATTCACCATCGCTTCCGGCGTGCCTTTGGGCACGAGCACGCCGAACCACGTCGTCGCTTCGAAACCTTTGTAGCCGGACTCCGAAACCGTCGGCACGTCGGGCACCGCCGGCACGCGCGCGAGCGACGTGATCGCGACCGTGCGGATGGTGCCCGCTTTCATCTGCGGCATCGCGCTCTCGAGCGACGAGGTATAGAAGTCGATGCGCCCGCCGATCAAATCCGGCATCGCTTGCGCCGCGCCTTTATACGGCACGTGGATGTAACGCAGGCCGGCGGTGCGCTGGAAAAGCTCACCGGAGAGATGCGCGACCGTGCCGTTGCCGGGCGAGCCGAACGTGAGCTCGCCCGGTCTGGTCTTCGCGGCTGCGACGAGGTCGCCGAGCGACTTGTGAGGGGATTTCCCCGAGACCGTGATCGCGATCGGCGACGACGCCACCAGCGACACCGGCGTGAAATCGCGGACCGGGTCGTACGGCAGCCTGCTGTAGAGCGCGGGGTTGATCGCGAGATTGCTCGTCTGGCCCATGACCATGGTGTAGCCGTCGGGCGCCGCTTTCGCCGCCGCGTCGAGCCCGATGTTGCCGCCCGCGCCGCCGCGATTGTCGATGACGATCTGCCAGCCGAGAGTCTCGGTGAGCTTGTTCGCGACCAGCCGCGACAGGATGTCGGTGCCGCCTCCGGGCGGAAAAGGCACGATGAAGCGGATCGGTTTGGTCGGGTAGGCGCTTTGCGCGTGGGCGGCGCCCGCGGGGATCGCGGCGATGAGCGCAGCCGCGACGGCGCGCGTATAAGGTCGGGTCAACTTCTTCTCCTCGTGCGGAACTTGTTGGGTAAGATCAGCGCCAGGCGCCGCGCACACCTCGGGCGCGTGAACGAGCTCAGGGGACCGATTATGGCAAAAGTTCTGGTGATACACGGCGCGGGCATGAACATGCGCGGCAAGACGCAGGTCGAGGTGTTCGGCAAGATGACGCTGCCCGAGTACGACGAGCAGATCCGCACATACGCGCAGGAGCTCGGCGTGACCGTCGAAATCTTCCACTCGAACATCGAAGGCGAAGTGATCAACCGGCTCTACGACGCGCACGAAAGCGGAATCGACGCGGCGATCATCAATCCGGCGGGCTACACCAGCGGACACCCCGCGCTCGCGGCGGCGATCGCACAGGTGGGTTTTCCGACGGCGGAGCTGCACGTGTCGAACCCGGCGAAGCGCGGCGTGGTGTCGGACATCGCGCGCTCGACGCGGTGCGTGATCGCGGGCTACGGGGTGTTCGGGTATTACCTCGCGCTGCGCGGGGTGCTCGAGCTGGTGAAAGCCAATAAATAGAAGCAAACGGATTCCGGCCGCGCCGGAATGACGGGGTCAGACCCCGGTTTTCGTTGTTGTTCGGTTGGGGTCTGACCCCGGTTTGATTCACGGATAAGGAGAGAAGCATGGGTAAGCGCATCGCATTCGTCGGGGCCGGAGCGCTCGGCGGTTACGTCGGCGGTTATTTCGCGCACCAGGGCGAGGACGTCACGCTGATCGACATGTGGCCGCAGAACATCGACGCGATCCGGGAGAGGGGCCTCGAGCTCGACGGGGTCACCCCGGAAGAGAAGTTCACGGTGAAGAACGCGCGCACGATGCACCTGACCGAGGTGCAGTCGCTGTCGAAGGAAAAACCGATCGACATCGCTTTCGTCTCGGTGAAATCGTACGACACCGAATGGGCGACGCTGCTCATCAAGCCGTATCTCGCGCCCGACGGCTACATCGTCTCGCTGCAGAACTGCGTCAACGAAGAGAAGATCGCCGGCATCGTGGGCTGGGGCAAGACCCTCGGGGTCATCGCGTCGGTGATCTCGGTCGAGATGTTCGACGCCGCGCGTATCCGGCGCACCGCCGCCAAGGGCGGCGACAAGCACACCGTGTTTCGCATCGGCGAAGTCCACGGCGTGATCACCGACCGCGTGCGCGAGCTCGTGGCGATGTTTTCGAAGATAGACAGCGCCAAAGCCTCTACCAACCTGTGGGGCGAGCGCTGGTCCAAGCTCTCGCAGAACGGCATGCGCAACGGCGTGTCGGCGCTGACCGGGCTCACCAGCCCCCAGTGCGATCTCAATCCGGCGGTCAGGCGCTTCGCCATCCAGCTCGGCGGAGAAGCGGTGCGCGTGGCGACCGCGCTGGGCTATCAGCTCGAGAAGATCGGCGGGCTCAAAGGCGAGCTGTACGAGCTTGCCGCGCGCGGCAACGGCGACGCGATGGCCGAAGTCGAAGAGCACATGGTCGCGCGCGCGAAAGAGAACCCCCGCGGCGACATGCAGCGCCCTTCGATGGCGCAGGACATCGGCAAAGGCCGGCGCACCGAGATCGACTTCATGAACGGCTACATCGTCGACAAAGGCAAGATGCTCGGCATCCCGACGCCGGCGCACGAGAAGCTCGTCGATCTCGTGCACAAGGTCGAGCGCGGCGAGATCGAGGCGTCGGCGGGGCATCTGGGTGGCTGAGACTATAAACCGGGGTCTCATAAACCGGGGTCTGACCCCAAAGTGCCGGGGTCAGACCCCAAGCCGGGGTCAGACCCCACCAGACCATGCTCGATAAAGCGATAAAACCGAGCTCCATCGTGCGTTATCTCGACGATTACGTCGTCGGGCAGGACGCCGCGAAGAAGACGCTCGCGGTCGCGGTGTATTCGCATTACCGCAAGATCGAGCAGGCGCAGGCGCTCAGGGTCGAGATCGCCAAAAGCAACGTGATGCTCATCGGACCTTCGGGCACCGGCAAGACGCTGATGTGCGAGACCCTGTCGAAATTCGTCGACGTGCCTTTCGTCACCGCCGACGCGACTTCACTCGCCCAGACGCGCTACGTCAACGAGGAGATCGAGGCGATATTGCAGCGCCTCGTCGACAAGGCCGGCTTCGACGTCGCGGTCGCGCAGAACGGCATCGTCTTCATCGACGAGATCGACAAGCTGAAAGCGCCTCACGGCCAGCCGCGCAGCATCTCGGGCGAAAGCGTGCAGCACGCGCTGCTGAAAATCATGGAAGGCTCGCCGGTGAAGCTCGAAGGCGGGCAGTATCTCGACACCTCGAACATCCTCTTCATCTGCGGCGGCGCTTTCGTCGGGCTCGACGAGATCATGTCGAAGACTCACGGCTACGGTTTCATCTCGACGTCGACCGGTGACAACCAGGCGATCCTCGACCGCCTGAACACTCGCGTGAAGCCGACCGACCTCTTCGAGTACGGGCTCATTCCCGAATTCACCGGCAGGCTCCCGATCATCGCGACTTTCCACGATCTCACTCGCGCGATGCTGGTCAGCATCCTGACCGAGCCGCGCAACTCGATCTACAACCAGTTCCGCGAGATCTTCCGCAATGAAGGCGTCGAGCTCGAGATCGAGCGCAAGGTGTTCGAGCAGATCGCGGAGATCGCGTTCGAATACAAGACCGGCGCACGCAGCCTGCGCGGGATTTTCGAAGAGCTGATTACACCTATACTTTACCAAGTCCCCGATCGCCCTGAAGTGCGCAAAGTGGCGATCGCGTCGCTGTTCACCGAGCCGGTCTTTTCGAGCGCTTGAAACATCAAAGGTCCGAATGGGTTCCGGCCTACGCCGGAACGACGCAAAGGAGTTCGTCGTTCCGAGCCCGCGCCACCGCTATGTCGATCGTCGTCCTGGCGTAGGCCAGGACCCATTTTGAATTTTCCAAAATAACAGGAACGCCCATGTCCGAAGCATCTCCCGCCGTACTCTCCGACCTCGCCCCGACCGGCACGCTGCGCGTCGGCATCAACCTGTCCAACTTTCTCCTCACGCGCACCGATGCCGCGACCGGTGAGCACGGCGGGGTCGCCGTCGATCTCGGCCGCGAGCTCGGCCGCAGGCTCGGCGTGCCGGTGGTGATCGTTCCGTTCCCCAACCCCGGCGCGCTCGCGGAAGCCGCGAAGAGCGGCGTGTGGGACGTGGGCTTTCTCGGCGCTGAGCCGCAGCGCGCGAACGAGATCGATTTCACCGCGGCGTACGTCGAGATCGAAGCGACTTATCTCGTACCCGCGGGTTCGAAGCTGCAAAGCATCGCCGATGTCGATCGTGACGGTGTGCGCATCGCGGTGCCGACCAAAGCCGCGTACGAGCTCTATCTCACGCGCAACCTCAAGAACGCGAAGCTCGTGCACGAGAAAGGCGGCGACAATGCGTTCAAGCGCTTCGCCGACGACAAGCTCGACGCACTCGCGGGCTTAAGGCCGCGCCTCGTCACCGACCAGGAGAACATGCCCGGCTCGCGCATCCTCGAAGGTAACTTCACCGCCGTGCAGCAGGCGGCAGGCACGCCCAAAGGGCGGACGGCCGGCGCGCGTTACCTGCGCGAATTCATCGAGGAAGTGAAGGAGACGGGTCTCGTCGCGAAGACGATCGAGAAGAACGGCGTGCGAGGCCTGACCGTCGCGGCCGCGTCGCGGGTTCAGGACGAGGGCGGGGCGGAGTAACCGCTCTCGTCGCACTGCACGCCGCGCGGGCGAGGGTTCAGCCGGGCTGAACCGGCGCTTTGCAGGCGGCTTTACAAAGCGTGCCGACCTTTGAAATAATAAGTGTCATTTCTTTCAAAGCGGCGGCTTGCTTTGAAAGCCGCCTTTCAAAGGTCGCGCGGGTGAAAAAAAGCGATTTCAAAGCGCAGCATACCGGGCGGCTCGTTACCACGCCCCAGCGCTTTCTCGCCTTCGTGCCCGCGCCGCTGCCGCCGACGGTCGACTACGATCCTGCGCTCGTGCGGCTGCTCTCCCGCGCCGACGCCGCGCTGTCCGAGCTCTCGGGCGTGGGGCGCCTGCTTCCCAATCCGCACCTGCTGATCGCGCCATGGGTGCGCAGGGAGGCGGTACTTTCGTCACGAATCGAAGGTACGCGAACGACCCTCTCGGAGCTTCTCATCGACGAGCTGGGCGACACAGCGGGCCGCAAGATCTCCGACCCGGACATGCAGGAGGTGCGCAACTATGTGGAAGCGCTCGAGTACGGCCGCGAGCGCCTCGCCGCGCTGCCGCTGTCGCTGCGGCTGGTGCGCGAGCTTCATGCGCGACTGATGAAAGACGTGCGCGGCGGTCACGCGACACCAGGTGAGTTCCGCAGGAGTCAGAACTGGATCGGGCCTGAAGCCAGCACTCCGGAAACCGCCGCCTACGTGCCGCCACCGGTCTCCGAGATGACTGCCTGCCTCGATAACTGGGAGAAATTTCTCCACGAGCGCGACGCTTTCCCCGACCTGATCCAGTGCGCGCTGATGCACGAGCAGTTCGAAGCGATCCACCCGTTTCTCGACGGGAACGGCCGCGTGGGCAGGCTGCTGATCACCTTGTTTCTGATCGAGCGCGGACGCCTGTCGCAGCCGCTGCTCTATCTGTCCGACTACATCGATACGAACCGGCAGGACTATTACGAGCTTCTGCAGCGGGTGCGCACCCACGGCGAATGGGGCGCGTGGCTGCGCTTTTTCATCAACGGGGTTCTCGAGATTTCGAAGGAAGCTTCGTCACGGATAGCGACGCTGCTCGAGCTTCATCGGCGCTATACCGCGCTCGTGCGTGAAGCCGGCCGCCTGGCCACCACACCTCTCGTCGATCAACTGTTTCAGAACCCGTATGTCACCGTTGCGGCGGCACAGGCAGCGATGAAAGTTTCGAACCCCACCGCGCGCGCAGCGATCAACTTCCTGCACGACAAAGGCATGCTTAGGGAGATCACCGGCCGCGAATGGGGACGCATGTACGTCGCTGACGAGATACTCGAGGCGATCGGGTCGGGGGAGAGCGGGCGCGAGTAAGGCGGCGCCGCCCTGGATCAAACCGGGGACAGACCCCATGAAGCAAAACCGAAGAAAACCGGGGTATGTCCCCAACACGCGGTCTGTCCCCGGCGTCACTCGCCGGTGACGACGTAAGTCCACAGCGCCGCGATGTCGTCGGGCTTGAGGAGGTCGCCCCACGGCGGCATGCCCGCTTTGCCGTGAGTGACCGAGTCGACGAAGCGCGAGCGCTCGTTCTTCGGGAAAGTCTTCAGGTCGATCGCCCACTCGGGGCCGACCATCTTCGGGCCGTGACACGCCGCGCAGTGTTTCGCGTACAGCGCCGCCCCCTGCTTGACCTGCTCGGGAGGAAACGGCGGCGCGGGGTCCTGCGCCGCTGCGCTCGCGCTGGCCAGCGCG
>JAQGNC010000143.1 GCA_028292065.1 Betaproteobacteria bacterium | reverse complement strand
GGCTTCAGGCGCCTGAAGCCGCCCTTCTTTCGGGCCGTGCAATAGCAGGCCCATCCAGTCGTGTCAGGAAAATCGAAGCGGTGTGACGCGTCGCCGTGCGCGCTCAGTCGGCGTAGCCGTTGGCGACCGCGTCCTGCATGCATTCGGTGAGCGTGGAAAAAGTGCGTTGCGAGGACTGCGTCGCCAGACCGTCATCGTCGTTCATGCACATCCACGACCATTCGGCGAAGTCGGCTCCGCCATCAAACCTCCAGTGTTCCACAGCGCTCCTTTCTTATCGCGTGGGGCTGACCCCGGTTCCATCGAGAGAACTGGCAGACTATTCCCGGCCGTCTGCGAGGGCGAAACGACGACGGCAATCCCAATCTCCTGCCGGCGCTGCGTGCAGTCATGATGCTGCACGCAGGCGCTGGCAAATCAGCAACGGGTGTGCCTGTGGGAAGGTTGTAGCCCAGGCGCGGTTAGGCGCCAATCGAGGACGACACTGCTGCAGGCGAGGGCGCGGGCGCTACAACAACTCGGCGCATGCTTCGTCCAGTGTGAACGGGCTGCGCATGCAGGAAGCGCTGGACCTGTGGGCGCTCGAGCGCGGGTCGGATCGATACAAGCACATCGAGCCGGTCGCGGTGTAGCGTTGTGCTCCGAGCGGCACGAGCCGACGCTCTCGAGTGCTTGATCCTTGGCGCCCCGAAGACGAATCGAACGTCCGACCTACCCCTTAGGAGGGGGTTGCTCTATCCACTGAGCTACCGGGGCGCGGGACGGCTATTGTACATGACCGTCTGTCGTTTATAGTTCGGTCGCTGGCCCGCATGACCATCCACCCGGAGGTTTTATGATCACGAGTGTCGACCATATCGTGCTCACGACGCGCGATCTCGAGCGCTGTCTCGATTTCTATACGCGCGTGCTCGGCATGACGCTCGAGCGCTACGGGGAAGGGCGCATCGCGCTCACCTTCGGGCCGCACAAGTTCAACGTGCACCCTCCCCGTTTCGACGCGTCGATCAGGGCGCGCGCGCCGACGCCGGGCTCGCTCGACCTGTGTTTTCTCGCCGATCGGCCGCTCGATGAAGTGATCGCGAAGCTCGCGTCGTGCGAGGTGCCGATAGAGGAGGGGCCGGTGAAACGCACCGGCGCGCGGTTCGCGATCCGCTCGGTGTACGTGAGGGACCCGGACGACAACCTGATCGAAATCTCCGAGCGGGCGCACGCGTGACGCACAAGAAACCTGCTGCAGGCGTGGCCCATGTCGACTGACCTCTGGCCTTCGTGCGGTTATCACCTGCTGCGCCGCTCCGACGACGGGCGGCTCGTCGTCACCGACGATTATCTGCGGCGCTATTTCGCGCGGCCCGAGCTTGAGCTGGTGGCGGAGTCGTGCGCCGCCGAGCACGCGCTGCATCATCGGCTGCTCGACGAGCCTCGCGCCGAAGTGACCGAGGCGCAAATCGGCGCGCTTGCCGACGAGGACGCGCGCGAGAACTACCGCGTGATGCTGCGCTTTCGCGCGCAGCTCGTGGCCGCGCCGACGCTCGAAGCGTTCTACTTCGACGTCTTCCGCCGCGACGTTTCGGTGCCGCCCGCGTTCATCCACGAGACCGCGCAGGTCATCCTGCGCAGCGTGCTAGAAGGCGTGGAGGACGGGCTCGAAGCGCGCGCGGCCGAAGTGTTCTTCAGGCCGCAATCGGTGAGCGTCGAAGGCGGCGCGGTGATGTTTGCGGACCAGGAGACGGTGCGCCGGTTCGCCACGCACTCGGGGCTCGGCGACCTCGGCAAATTGCTGCGCGAGCTCAAGGCGCCTTTGAAGAGCGCCGAGCTCGACGTGCTCGACCGCGCCAGCCACCGCGAATACTTCGCGCGGGACGAGGCCCACGACCTCGTGCTGAGCATGAAGCCGGGAGGCGACGCGTCGAAAGCGTACGCGCGCGTGCTCGAGCGCTGGATCGCGCATTTTCACGGGGTGGAGACGAGCGTCGAGCCGATCCGCGAGATTCCGGACGACGAGTGGATCTGGCACGTCGGCCTCGACGCCGAAGCGACCGGAATGCTCAACGACCTTTATAATGGAGGCGAGGTCGACGAGGAACGCATGAAGCGCATCGTGGGGCTGTTTCGGCTCGGGTTCCGCGATGCGACGGCTGCGCTGCCCGAGCTTGCCGGCGCGCCGGTGTTCCTCGGCCTCGCGATGACTCCTGACGCTACGCTGCGCATGAAACCCCAGAACCTGCTCATGAACCTGCCGCTCGCGAGGCGCGCTTGAACCCCGCAGTCGCCCCCGCCGAGCGCTGGATGCGCCTCGCCGCCGCGCCCCCGCAGAACGTCAGTCTCGCCGAAGGCGCGTTGCTCATCGCAGCCGAGGAATACGAAGACCTCGACGTCGACGCCTACCTGGCCCGTATCGACGACATGGGGGCGGCCCTGCACCGCAGGCTGCGCTCGGACATCAGCGCGACCGAAGCGCTGCTCGCGCTCAACCGCTACGTGTTCGAAGAGCTCGGCTTCCACGGCAACCCGCAGGACTACTACGACCCTCGCAACAGCTACCTGAACGAAGTGGTCGATCGCCGTCTCGGCATCCCGATCACCCTCGCGATCCTGTACATAGAGATCGGCCGGCGCATCGGCCTGCAGCTGCACGGGGTGTCGTTCCCCAGCCACTTCCTCGTGAAATGCACCTTGCGCGACGGCGCGATCATCCTCGACCCGTACGCGCACGGCGCCTCGCTCGGGCTCGACGATCTGAAGCAGCGGCTGCACGCGCTCGCGAAGGACCTGCCCATCGACGACAAGCTCATGAAAGGCATGCTCGCCGCAGCCGCACCGAACGACGTCTTCGCCCGAATACTGCGGAACCTCCGCGCGATCTATCTCAGCAAGGAAGAGCGCCTGAAGGCACTCGGCGCATCGAGCCGCATACTCACCCTGCTGCCGTACGCGGCCGAGGAGTACCGCGATCGTGCGCAGATCTATCTCGAGCTCGAGTGTTTCCGCGCAGCGCTCAGCGATTTCAGGAGCTATCTGCGCATGAAGCCCGAGGCGAGCGACAGCGCCGTGGTCAGCCGCCACATCGCCGAGCTCGAGCCGCTCGCCGCGCGACTGAACTAGACCCCGTGGAGAAGCGCTCCCGCGCGCTCGAGCCCGGTGCCGGAGCGCGCCCGTCGCAGTCGACCGCTTACACGCTGCTCGTCCTGACGGCGCTGTTCTGGGCCGGCAACTGGGTGATCGCTCGCGGCATCCAGGGTTACATGTCGCCGATCGCAATGGCTTTCTGGCGCTGGCTCGCGGCGCTGATCGTCCTCACGCCGTATGTCATCGGGCCCATCGTCAGGGAGTGGCCTTTGGTCCGCCGCTCGTGGAAGATCCTCGCGCTCCTCGGCGTCATCGGCGTCGGCGCGTTCAACACGCTCACTTACACCGGCCTCAAGTACACGACCGCGACCAACGGCGTCCTGCTCAACTCGGTGATCCCGATCCTGGTCATCGGGATCAACTTCGCCGTTTTCGGTGAGCGCCTGAACGCGCGCCAGGCCGCGGGCGTGCTGACCTCGCTGTGCGGCGTCGTCATGATCGTCGCGCACGGCAGTGGGCAGGTCCTCATGCACCTGAAGATCAATCCGGGGGACCTGTGGGTGCTCGGGGCGATGCTCGGCTGGGCGATCTACACGGTGTGCCTGCGCTGGCGTCCGCCCGAGCTCTCCTCGAGCGCGTTCACCGGCAGCCTCATCGCGGTCGGGGTGGTCTTTCTGCTGCCGATTTTCGCGTGGGATTACGACGCGGGCAGCCGCACCCAGTGGGGGCCGGTCACGCTCGGTGCGATCGCGTATTTCGCGATCTTTCCGTCGGTGCTCGCGTATTACTTCTGGAACGCCGCGGTCGCGCGCGTGGGGGGCGAGCGCGCGAGCACTTTCCTGCACCTGATGCCGCTCTTCGGTGCGGTGCTCTCGGCGATCTTTCTGGGCGAGACGCTCCTGTGGTACCACTACGCCGGCGCGGTGCTCATCTTCTCGGGCATCTTCGTCGCCTCGCGGTCGCGCTCGCCTGCCCGCGCGTGAAGGGCGAAAGCGGGGCAGCGCCCACAAGCAAAGAGGGGAACCCGCGGGTTCCCCTCTTTCGTTTCTGCGCAGCGTCGCTGCTACGGCGTGAGGGAGCGCCAGAGCTTCGCGAACAGCGTCGGGTCCGCTTTGGCCGATGCGGCGGCCGGCGTGAGCGCATCGCCGCCCGCAGACGCTGCGGTGTCGCGCGGCAGCGCGGCTTTCGCCGGGCGCTGCGCGGGCCTTGCGGCAGTCTCGAGCGCCGGCTGGAAACCGGAGAGCACCGGGGTGCGCGCGTCGCCGCTGACGAGCACCGAGCCTGTGCCGGTGCGTTCGGCCGAGGCCGGGAAAACGCTCGGCGGGCTCATCGTCGTCTTCGGTGCGGGCTGCTGCGGGTCCATGAATTCGCGATCGGGCGGCGGCGAGCCGTCGTGTATCAGGTTGCGGCGGCGCTGCAGATAAGCGTCGCGGATGAACTCGTACGGGTCGAGCGCGGCGGTCTGCAGGACCGTGCTCGCGTCGAGGAGCTCGGCGCGCCGGTTGACGATACGCGTGCCCCAGAGCTGGTTGCGCGGCCGCGTCGGATCGACGTAGGTGACTGGATCGGCATAGTGATCCGCGATACGTCCGACCGTATCGCGGCCTGTGCTCGGACCGAAGAACGGCAGCATCACGAAAGGACCGTCGCCGACACCCCAGTAGCCGAGGGTCTGGCCGAAATCCTCGTCGTGCTTCTCGATTCCCGCTTCAGATGCAACGTCGAAGAGCCCGAGGAGCCCGAGCGTGCTGTTGATTGCGACGCGTCCCAGATCGGAATACGCCGCGGTGAACTTGCCCTGCAGGAGGTTGTTCAGCGCGACGACGACGTCGCCGATATTGGAGAAGAAGTTGCTGACGCTCGCGCGGATGAACTGCGGAATGACGAAACGGTAAGCCTGAGCGGTCGGCTTCAGGATCGCCTTGTCGAGGGTCTCATTGAACTGGTATACGCCGCGATTGAACGGCTCCAGGGGATCCCGAGGGTCGCGCCCGGTCGCACATCCTCCCAGCAATGAAGCGAGAAGCACGAGGCAGGCGAGCCGCAGCATCAGGTGCTTGGAGGCAGAGACCATTGGGACGTTTCCCTGTTGTTCTTACGTTAATTATTAGAGGCAAAGCTCGTCCATTATATCAAGCGTTTTGCGCGCGCGGCGAGCCGCCCGAGCGCACGCTTCTCCGGACCATGCATCCCCTCACGA
>JAQGNC010000019.1 GCA_028292065.1 Betaproteobacteria bacterium | reverse complement strand
GGAACCTTGGTTCCCCCTCTGTTCGTTCACCGCACACGTGGAACGCCCTCCTGCGTCAGGAAGCACCGCTTCCTGACCGGAGGGCATTCCACATCTTCTCCATGCGCTTGTATGAGATCGGATAAGGCGTTTTCAGCTCCTGCGCGAACAGCGACACCCGCAGCTCCTCGAGCGCCCAGCGGAATTCTTCGAGGCGCGGGTCGTCGACGCCGGCTTTGCGCTGTTTGTCGAGCCGCTCGTCGTAGCGCTTGGTGAGCTCCGCGATGCCGTGGGTGTGCTTCTCGTCGCGGTCGGGGCTGTTGCCGTATTTCTCGAGCCGCAGGTGCATCGCCTTGAGATACCGCGGCAGCTGTGCAAGCTGGTCCCACGGCGTCGCGCTGAAGAAACCTTTGTAGACGAGACGCGACAGCTGGGCGCGGATGTCCGCAGCCGGCCGGGACAGCGGCCCCTTGATGGTCGAGAGCTTCGCGAACACGCGCTGGTACTCTTCCGCGATCGCACCCAGCAGACGTGTCGCCGCTTCGGTGACGGCGGGTAGTCGCGCGCGGGCTCGGCCGCGCTGCACTTCGAACGATTTTGCATTCCGCGGCAGCGGATCGTCTCCGATGAACGCGCGGTCGGTGATCGCGGTGAGCAGGTCTTCCCTGAGCTCGTCCGCGTTCACGATGGTTCGCATCTGGAGCGCGGTCTGGACGAAGCCGGGAGGGCCTTTCTCGAGCTGCCTCATCTGCTCCTTGAGCGCGATCCGCAGCAGCCTGCGCACGCCCGCGCGCATCGCCTCATCAGCCGCGGACCTCACGTCGAAGAGGCGTATCGCGACACTGGTCTCGTCGTCCACGAGCGCCGGGTACCCGGTCAGCCTTCGCCCTTTGCGGGTGAACGCGATCTCCTCCGGCAGGTCGCCGAAATCCCACGCACGGATGTCGGCGCGCTCGATCCCGACGTCGGTCTGCTCGCCGAAAGTGAGCTGCGCCGCCTGCCCGAGCTGGCCTTTGAGCGCGAGCAGGTCGCGACCCATGGCGAGCTCGCGCCCCGCTTCGTCGACGACACGGAAATTCATCCTCAGGTGCGCAGGCATTTCGCGGTCATCCCACGCCTTCTCGGGGATCGGCTCGCCGATACGCCGCTGGACGAACTTGCGCAGTGCGTCGTTAAAAGACGACCGCGCTGCAGGCGGGGGCGCCTGCGCTACAACGACGGCATCCACCGACTGCAGGAACGCCGTGACCTGCTCCGGCAGCGGAAAAAGATGTTTGCGTATGCCTTTGGGCAGCGCTTTCATCGACCACGTCACTTTCTCGCGCAGCATTCCCGGGACGAGCCAGTCGAAAGGGGTCTCGCCGAGGGTGTTGAGAAGGTGGAGCGGAACGGTGACCGTGACGCCGTCGAGCGGATGCCCGAGCTCGAAGCGATAACGCAGCCTGAAATCGGCACCGCCCACGCGCAGCGTGTCCGGGAAAAGCGCCTCGGCGATGTCCTCCGCCGCGTGCCGCATCAGGTACTCGCGCGTGAGGAAAAGGAGCTGCGGGTTCGCTGCTTCCGCGTCCCTGCGCCAGCGCTCGAAACCCGCGCGGTTGTATATGCCTTCGGGAATGAGCGCGTCGTAAAACTCGTAAATCGTGTGCTCGTCCACCAGCACGTCGCGGCGCCGCGCCTTGTGCTCCAGGTCGCGCAGCTCGCGCACGAGCTTGCGGTTGTGCTCGAAGAACGCGCCGCGAGTCTCGAACTCGAATGCAGCGAGGGCGCGGTGGATGAAGATCTCGCGCGCTTCCAGCGGATTGAGCGGGCCGTAATGCACCCGGCGCCTTGCGACGATCGTCAGGCCGTGCAGCGTCACGCGCTCGTACGCCATGACCATCCCGCGCTCCTTGTCCCAGTGCGGGTCGGAGTAATGGCGTTTGACCAGGTGCACCGCGAGAGGCTCGATCCAGTCGGGGACGATGCGCGCGACGTTGCGCGCATACAGCCGCGTCGTCTCCACGATCTCGGCCGCCATCACCCACTTCGGCGTCGCCTTGCGCAGCACCGAACCGGGGAAGATCAGGAACTTGATCTCGCGCGCGCCGAAATACTCGGCGCCCTCGTCGCTCTTCAACCCGATGTTGCCGAGCAGCCCCGCGAGCAGCGCGCGGTGGATCTGCTCGAACGTGGCAGGCGCCTCGTTCTGCGTGAGGCCGAGCTCGCCCACGAGCGACGCGAGTTGGCCGTGTATGTCGCGCCACTCGCGCATGCGCCGGTGCGACAGGAAATGCTCGTGCAGCAGGTCGGTGAGCTTGCGATTGGATTTCTTGTGCTTGATCGCATCCTCGAAGAAATCCCAGAGCTTCAGGTATCCGATAAAGTCGGAGCGCTCCTCCTGGAACTTTTCCTGCGCGCGGTCGGCTTCGTCGGCGCGGTCGAAAGGGCGCTCGCGCGGATCCTGGATCGACAGCGCGGAGGCGATGATCAGCACTTCGCGCAACGCTTTTTCCTGGCTCGCGGCGATCACCATGCGCGCGATACGCGGATCGATCGGGAACTTCGCGAGCTGCCAGCCTATCGGCGTGAGCTGATTCTGCTCGTCGACCGCGCCGAGCTCGGCGAGGAGCTGGTAGCCGTCGGCGATCATGCGGGCGCCGGGCGGGTGGTCTGCCTCATCGACCCGGTCGGTGACGTCTACGCGTGCCCGTTCGCCATCCACGACGCGTTCCTCGCCGGCAACGTCAGG
>JAQGNC010000015.1 GCA_028292065.1 Betaproteobacteria bacterium | reverse complement strand
CGCATCGTCGGGGTCGACATCTGCGGCGATTACTCGGTGCCGCACGTCGAAGGCCTGCTGCGCCGCGCCGTCTCGCTGACCGACCGCGGCAAGGTCGCGCAGAACCCGCAGGCGCTGTCGATCAACTCGCTCACCAACGCGAGGCTCGTGAGCGCGCTCGGCGCGCTGTCGCCGCACGTCGCGCCGCCCGTATGACCGATCGCCAGCCGCCGGCACACGACGCCGCAACCGAGATCACGGCCCGGCTGCACACCACTTTTTCCGGAATCCAGGAGGCGGACTGGGAGCGCTGCCTGCCGGGAGAAGCCGAAGGCTACGCCTATTACGCCGCGTGCGAATCGTGCCTGGCCGTCAGCGAAGAACCGGTGGCGATCAGCGCGTGGTGCGAGGGCGTGGTGATCGGCGTCGCGCCTTTGTTCCGTCTCGATTACGCCCTCGACACCTCGCTGCAGGGCGCGGCGCGCAAGCTCACGCGTGCCGTGGATCGCATTGTGCCGGGCATACTGACGCAGCGCCTGCTCGGGCTCGGCTCTCCGCTCGCCGAGCGCTGCCACATCGGGTTCGACCCGGCGTTGGGCCTTACCGGCCGCGGCCGTGTGCTGCGGCGGATGATCGGCGCTCTGGAAGCGCATGCGGGCCGGCGCGGCATCGGGCTCACCGTGGTCAAGGACGTCGCGCCCGCCGACGCCGCAGCGCTGCGCGGATTGCTCGTACGGCTCGGCTACACCGCTGTACGCAGTCTTCCGGTCGCTGTCCTCGATCTGCCCGACACCGAGGATGCTTATCTCGCGCGGCTCACGCGAGCCACGCGCCGCGAGGTCCGGCGCAAGCTCCGGGGCGCATCGGCGCTGAGCGTCGAAACGGTTTCCAACACCGCGGCCGTCGCGGGCGAGATCGAGTCGCTGTACGCCAGCACGCGCGAACACAGCGGGCTCGATTACGATGCGCTCGAGGCGCTGCCGCCCGGTTATTTCGCGGCGGTATCGGGCGGCCTGGGCGAGCGCGCGCTCTTCAAGCTCTATCGCGCGCAAGGGCGGCTCATCGGGTTCAACCTGCTGCTGGTGCAGCCGGACCGGGTGATCGATAAATATCTCGGCATGAGCTATCCCGAAGGACCGCTGAACGACCTGTATGTGAGGAGCTGGATGGAGAACGTGCGTTACTGCCTGCAGCACGGCAAGCGCCGGCTCCAGACCGGGCAGACGGCATACGATCTCAAGCTGCGTCTCGGCAGCACGCTCGAGCCCCGGACGATTTTCTTCAGGCATCGCTCGCGCCTCGTCAATCGCGGGTTGAAGGCGCTCGCACCGTGGCTCGCCTTCGACCGCAACGATCCGGTGCTGCGCGCTCGCCGCGCGAACGCGAACCCGGACAACCGGTGATGAGCGCACACGCCGTCGCGTTCTGGCTGCTCAACCTCGTGTGCGACACCGTCGGACAGCTGTCGCTGAAAGCCGCGTCCGACGCGGCCGATGCCGAGTCTGGATGGGCGCACTGGCAGCGCCTTGCGCGCAGCCCTTACCTGTGGCTCGGGATCGGCGCTTTCGTGTTCGAGTACGTGTTCTGGGTCTCGTTCCTGTCGCTCGTGCCTCTCGCGATGGGATTGTTCGTCGGCAGCGCGAACGTCGTGTGCGTGACGATAGGCGCGCGGGTGCTGTTCGACGAGCGCATCACCGCGGGGAGGGCTTCCGGCATCGGCCTCATCTGCGTGGGCATCGCGCTCGTCGGCTGGGGAAAAATGTGAGAGCGCTGATTTTCGGCGGGCTGCTCGCGCTGGTGTGCTTCGACACCGCGGGACAACTCGGCTTCAAGTTCGTGGCCGAAGCGGCCGGGCCCGCCGCGGCGGATGCGGCATGGGTGCATGCGGTCGTGACGAGCCCCGCATTCATCGTCACGATCGCCGCCTATGTCGGCGCTTTCTTCGTCTACATGATGCTCGTGCGGCGTGTCGCCATCGGTCCGCTGTTCGCCGCTTCGCACCTCGAGCTCGTGACGATCACGGCGATTTCGATGGCGTTCTTCGGCGAGCGCTTCAGCCTCGTACAGGCACTGGGGTGCGCGCTCATCGTCGCCGGTATCGTCGTGCTGGGGTTCACCGAGCGCGCTCAGGCGTGAGGCTGCGCGAGCTGCCGCCGACCGCGGGGCTCGTCCCGCGCCTGCTCGACCTCGTGGCGCGGCCGAGAGCCACACTCGAAGGAGAACTGTGCCGCCGGCTCGGCGTGCCCGACGTGCGGGTCGAAAGCTCGGGCAGCGCTGCGCTCGTCGTCGCTTTCGAATACCTGAAGACGCGCTCGACCGCGCGTGAGGTGATCGTCCCGGCCTACACGTGCCCGCTGGTCGTGCTTGCCGCCGCCAAAGCCGGCCTGACGGTCCGTGGCTGCGACACCGCGCCGACGCGCTTCGATTTCGATCTCGCGAAGCTCGCCCCGATGCTGGGCGAGCGCACCCTCTGCGTGGTACCGACGCACTGGGGCGGGGCGCTCGCCGATACGGCTGCGCTTCGTGCGGTGGTCTCTGCGTCAGGTTCGGGCGCGTACGTCCTCGAAGACTGCGCGCAGGCTTTCGGCGGCACGATCGATGGGGACCCGGTCGGGCGGCACGCCGATCTGGCGATCTTCAGCTTTGCCGTCGGCAAAGGGCTGACGCTCTACGAAGGCGGCGCAGTGATCAGCGCGGACCCCGCGACCCGCACCGGGCTCGAGGCGGCGAGGGCGCGCCTGGTGCGGCAGAACCGGCCGCTCGAATCGCTGCGTATCCTCCAGCTCATCGCGTATCACTGCGCTTACCGCCCTTACGCCCTGAGGCTCTTCTACGGGTGGCCGCGGCGGCGGCGCCTGAAGCGCAACGACGTCGTCAAAGCGCTCGGCGACGACCAGGCGCTGGCGCCGCTCCACGAGGTCGGCTCGTGGCGCAAAGGCGTGGCTGCAAATGCCCTGCAGCGCCTCGATGCCCACCTCGCGAGGTCGCGCGAGACCTTCGAGCGCCTCGCGCAACGTCTGGCTGCGCTCGAAGGGGTGCACGTTCACGGCTCCCCGCCGGGGACGAGCGCGCCGTGCACCTACGTCTTCGTGACGTTCGAGTCCCGCGAGAGCGCCGACTGGCTGCTCGCAGCCTCGGCGCCGATGGGGCTCGGCATCACCCGGCTGTACGCTTATGCGCTCGATCGCTACCCGCATCTCGCGGGGCTCGTCGCGGATGCGCCTTTCCCCTGCGCGGCGAGCCTCGCGGCGCGCACCGTGACGCTCACGACAACGCCTTACATGACGGCGGATGAGCAAGCGCGGATCGTGCGGCTGATATCGAGCGCGGCGGCGGTTCGCGATCGCTCTGCGATCGCGCACGCCCGCGTCAGCGCGTGAGCCTTCAGCCGCGCTTGCGCTCGCCGTTGCGGCGCCCGTCGCGGCGGCGCAACGGCGTGTCGCCGGCGTGCGCTTCTTCGAGGCGGTAACCGACGCCGCGGACGCTGCGGACCGTCACGCCGGCCGGCCCGAGCTTGCTCCTCAGCCGGCTCACGCGCACTTCGAGGGCATTCGGCGCGGCATCGGTCCCGGTCGGAAAAACCGCGCGAAAGAGCGTGTCCTTCGCGACGACTTTGCCTGCGTGCTCGACGAGTAGCCCCAGGATCGACAGCTCGCGCACCGTGAGCACGATCGGCTCTTCACCGGCGTAGGCGTGTTTGCCGGCGGGATCGAAGCGCAAGGCGCCGAGGTTGCGCCATCGTGCGGGCTCGTCGGCGCGTCGCACGAGGGCTCTCAATCTCGCTTCGAGCTCGCCGAGCGCGAAAGGCTTGACCAGGTAGTCGTCGGCCCCGGCGTCGAGGCAGCGTCTGCGGGCATTCAGGCCGTCGCGCGCGCTCAGGACGAGGATGGGAAAAAGCATCTTCTCCCTGCGCATCGCCTGGAGCAGATCGAGACTGTCGCGGTCGTGGGGATCGAGGTCGAGGATGACGAGCTCGAACGCCGAGCTGCGAGCGAGGCGCAAAGCGGCTTCGGCGGTCCGCACCGCCTGCACGCGGTAGCCGCTGTGCGCGAGGGCCGCGCGAATTCCGCGGCCCAGGATCGCTTCACGCTCGATCAGCAAAACGCCCAAGGATGCTCCCGCTGCGAGTGCACGCGTCGAGGAACCGCGGCGCGAGGCCATCGCCGCTTCACCGGCGACCGAAGGCAGGCGCCCCAGCCGGATGCAGACACGGCCGTCATGGCTTCGCGGCGTCTGCCGCCGCGGCCGCGCGCGCCTTGCCGTGCCCGTGGTAGTAGCGCCGCTCGAAAATGACGTAGAGCGTCGGCAGCACGATGAGCGTCAGTATCGTCGCGGAGATGAGTCCGCCGATCACCACCACCGCGAGCGGCTTCTGGGTCTCCGATCCGATGTCGTGCGACAGCGCCATCGGCAGCAGCCCGAACATCGCGAGCAGCCCGGTCATGAGCACGGTGCGCAGGCGCACCAGCGAGCCTTCGACCACCGCTTCCTCGGGAGAGCGGCCTTCGCTCTTCAACTGGTTGAAGTACGACACCATCACCACGCCGTTCAGCACCGCCTGGCCGAAGAGCGCGATGAAGCCGATCGCCGCGGACACCGACAGCGGTATGCCGGTGACGAGCAGCGCGACGATGCCGCCGATCAGCGCGAGCGGGATGTTGAGCAGGATGAGCGCGGCGCCGCGGAAAGACTTGAACGCGTCGAAGAGCAGGATGAAGATCAGCAGGATCGAGATCGGGACGATGACCGAAAGACGCTTCATCGCGCGTTCCTGGTTCTCGAACTCGCCCGACCAGCTCATCGTGTAGCCCGCAGGCAGCTTTACTTTCGCGGCGACTCGCGACTGCATGTCGCTCACCACCGAGCCCATGTCGCGGCCTTCGATGAAAACGCCGATCGCGACCACGCGGCCGCCGTTCTCGCGGCTGATGTTCATGCTGCCGCCGATCGTCTTGAACGCGGCGACCTGGGCGAGGGGAATGAAAGCGCCGGACTGCGTCGTCAGCAGGATGTCGCGCAGCTGGGTGAGCGAGCGCTCGTCTTCCTTCAGGCGCACGACCACGCCGAACTTGCGCTCGCCTTCCCAGATGCGGATCGCTTCACGCCCGCCGAGCGCGGTCTCGATCACGTCCTGGATGTCCCCGATGTTCAGGCCGTAGCGCGCCGCCTGCGCCCGGTCGATCTCGATCAGCTCCTGCGGAAGCTCGCCCTGACGGTCGACCATCGCGCGCGCGAGGCCCGGAACATCCGAGATCGAGGCGAGCACCTGTGCCGCGGTATCGCGCAGGACCACCAGATCGTCGCCGAAGATCTTCACCACGATCTGGCCGTCGATCTGCGAGATGCTCTCGAGGATATTGTCGCGGATCGGCTGGGAGAAGCTCGCCTGCATTCCCGGCAGGCTGTCGAAAGCCTTGTCCATCTCGCGGATGATGTCCTGCTTGGTGACCTTGCGCTTCCACTCGTTCTCGGGCTTCAGGTCGACCAGGATCTCGGCCATGCTGATGAGCTTGGGGTCGGTGCCGTCTTCCGGGCGGCCCGCCTTGTAGACGATCGTGTTGATCTCGGGAATGTGCTTGATCGCGCCGCGGATGCGGCTCATCTCTTCGCGCGCTTCGGTGACCGACAGGCTCGGGTGCAGCGGCACGTTGATCCAGATCGAGCCTTCGTTGAGCTCCGGAAGAAATTCGGTGCCCAGGTGCGGAACCGCCGCGAGGCTCAGCGCGAAAGCGCCTATCGCCGCGCCTACCACGATCCTGCGATGGCGCAGCGACCATTGCAGCGCCGGCAGGTAGATCTTCTTGCAGCGGCGGACGAGGCGGTTCTCTTCGTGCGCGACGTTCTTGCGCAGCACGAGAAAGCACAGGAGCGGCACCAGCGTGAGCGAAAAGACGAGCGAAGCGATGAGCGCGGAAGTCACCGAGTACGCCATCGGCGCGAAGATCCGCCCTTCGTGGCGCTGCAAAGTGAAGATCGGGATGTGCGCGGCGATGATGATGAGCATCGAGAAGAGCGTCGGACGCCCGACTTCGGTCGCGGCTTCGAGGATCGTCTGCATGCGACCGTGGCTGTCGTCGGGCGCGTGGTGGCGCTCGCCGAGCCTGCGAAAGACGTTCTCGACCACGATCACCGCGCCGTCGACGATGATGCCGAAGTCCATCGCTCCCAGCGACAGCAGGTTCGCCGGGACGCCGAGGAAGGTGAGCCCGAGAAAGGTGCCGAGCAGCGACAGCGGGATGATCGACGCCACGATCGCCGCCGCCCGGAAGTTGCCGAGGAAAAGCACGAGCACGAGGGTGACCAGCGTCGCGCCTTCGACGAGGTTCGAGAAGACCGTCTTCAGCGTCTTGTCGAGCAGCCAGGTGCGATCGTAGTAGGGGATGACCGACACCCCTTTCGGCAGCACGCTGCTGTTGAGGAGCGCGACTTTCTGCTTCACCGCGTCGAGCACCACGGCGGGGTTCTCGCCTTTGCGCATCAGCACGACGCCGGTGACGATATCGGGATCGTCGTCCTGGCCGATCACGCCTTGCCGCGGCACCGAGCCGATCGACAGCCCGGCGATGTGGCGCACCAGCACCGGCACGCCGTTGCGCTCGGCGACGACGATGTCGAGCACTTCCTCGGGGGAACGCACCAGGCCGATGCCGCGGATGAGAAACTGCTGGCGTCCCTGCTCGACGTAACCGCCGCCGGCGTTCGAGCTTCCGCGCTCGAGCGCCGAGAAAAGTTGCTGCAGGCTGATCTTGTAATACTTGAGCTTCGCGAGATCGGGATTGACTTCGTACTGCTTGATGAAGCCGCCGAAGCTCACGATGTCCGCGACGCCGGGGATCAGCCTCAGCTGCCGGCTCACCGTCCAGTCCTGGATCGTTCGCAGCTCGTGCTCCGCGACGCCCGCGCCTTTCACGCGGTAGCGATAGATCTCGCCGACCGCGGTCGACATCGGCGCGAGCTGAGGGGATACGCCCGGGGGCAGATCGGCTTCGCGCAGGCGCTCGAGCACCTGCTGGCGCGCGAAATACGCGTTCGCCTTGTCGTCGAAAGTGAGGATGATGAAGGAGAGCCCGAACTGGGTGTGCGAGA
>JAQGNC010000675.1 GCA_028292065.1 Betaproteobacteria bacterium | reverse complement strand
AATCGGGCGCCAGCGCGTCCACGATGAGGATCGCGTTGGTCGCCGCGTCGATCGCCAGCTCCTGCAGGCGCAGCATCTCTCCCGCGCGGCGCCGCTCGGTCACGTCGTGATGCGTTCCCGACATCATCGTCGCGCGGCCCTGCGAGTCCCGTCTAACGGTGCGTCCGACCGTCTGCAGCCAGCGCCATTCGCCGTCTTTGGCGCGGATGCGGTATTCGATCTCGAGCCGCGGCGTCTCGCCGCGATAGTGCTTCGCGAGCGCCATGCGCAGACGCTTCACGTCGTCGGGATGGACGAGCGACTCCCACGACTCGATGCGCGCCGGCACTTCCTCGGTGCTGTATCCGAGGAAAGGGCCCAGCTCGCGCGAGAACGCGACGTGCCCGCTTTCGATGTCGAATTCCCACACCGACACTTCGGACGCTTCGAGCGCGAGCTGCAGGCGCCGCTCGCTCTGGCGCAGGGCGGCTTCCGCGCGCTCGCGCTCGCGCCGCTCGGCCGCTTCGCGCAGTGCGCGGGTGACCGCGCGCCCCAGCCTCTGCAAGCGCGACTTGAGGACGTAATCGGTCGCGCCCGCTTTCACGCAGTCGACCGCCTGGTCCTCGTCGAGGGTGCCGGTGACGATGATCACGGGCACGCCGGGCTGCCTGGCGTGGGCGAGCTCGAGGGCCGACAGCCCGTCGTAACCGTCGAGGTTGTAGTCGCAGAGGATGAGGTCGTAGCCGGGGCCGTTGAGCGTCGCCTCGTACTCGCTGCGGCCGCGCACCCACGTGATCTCGCAGCCGGGGTGCTCGTCCTTCAGCCTGCGCTGGACGAGATCGGCGTCGAAAGGACTGTCCTCGAGGTGCAGCGCGCGGATCTGCTGGCTCATTCTGTCCTGTTCTTGTCCACGGGCTTCGCGAGGGTGAAGCAGAATGTCGCACCCTCCCCGGGCGCCGCGTGCGCCCATGCGCGCCCCCCGTGCCGGGCGACGATGCGCTGGACCGTGGCAAGACCGATGCCTGTGCCTTCGAAATCCTGCGCGCGGTGCAGGCGCTGGAAGATGCCGAAGAGGCGATCGGCGTAAGCCATGTCGAACCCGACGCCGTTGTCGCGGACGTAGAGCACGATGCGTCCCGATTCCTCGGCGCCCGCGCCGATTTCGATCAGCGCGGGGTCCTTCGGCGCGCTGAATTTGATCGCGTTGCCGATGAGGTTTTCGTAGACGATCCTGAGCATCAAAGGATCGGCGCATACGTGCGGCATGTCCGAGATCCGCCATTCGATGTTGCGGTCCTGCGTCACTGCGGCAAGGCCCGCGAGCGCCGATTCGGCGACGGCGCGCGGGGCGACGGGCACTTCGCGCATTTCAGCATGCGCAGTGCGCGAGAACGAAAGCAGGTCGTCGATGAGCTCGCCCATGTTGCGGCTCGAGTGCGCGACGACTTCGAGGTAGCGGCGCGACTCGTCGTCGAGCTTGCCTTCGGTCGAGGTGACGAGGAGCTGCACGTAGCCGCTGATGTGGCGCAAAGGCGCCCTCAGGTCGTGCGACACCGAGTACGAGAACGCTTCGAGCTCACGGGTCACCGCCTCGAGTTGCGCGGCGCGCTGCGCGAGCGCCGACTCGAGCGTGGCGATCTTCGCGGCATCGGAGTCGCTCGCTGCGCGCAGCGCTTGCGCTTGCGCGCGCTCGCGGCGCATGCGCACGAAGCGCACGAGCAGCACGCCGCCGGCGACCGCGATCGCAGTCGCGAGCAGGACGACGATACCGGCGTCGCTCATGAGTGGGGGCCGCCTTGCGGTTCGAGCGTGCGCAGCGCGACGAGTCCGTCAGTCTCGCAATGCCGTGCGAAGAATGCGATCGTCAAATCGGGTACGCCGGCTGCAGGTGACCAACAATCTGCCATGCCGCGGCGCGCAATGGGCGCCAAATAATCACGGTTTCGGCAGAAACAGGTCACTTTTCGATGCTCCCGGTCGACACTGATGATAGCGTCATTCGGCTGCAGCGCGTCAGCCCGCCGCCGCGTCCTCTCGCTGAAGAATGGAAGACCTCGTGACCGCGCGTTTCGATGCACTGATCATCGGCACAGGACAGGCGGGGCCGTCACTCGCGGGCCGACTGTCCGCGGCCGGCATGCGCGTGGCGATCGTCGAGCGCGCGAGGTTCGGCGGCACGTGCTTGAACACCGGCTGCATGCCCACCAAGGCGCTCGTCGCGAGCGCGTATGTCGCGCACAAGGCACGCCACGCCCGCAGCTACGGCATCGAGGCCGGCGCCGTGCACGTGGACATGCGCGCGGTAAAGCGCCGCAAGGACGACATCTCGGGCAAGCTGCGCGACGACCTGGAAGCGTGGCTGAGGGGGCTCGAACGCTGCGAGGTGATCGCCGGTCACGCGAAGTTCGTCGGTCCGCGCACCGTGCAGGCAGGCTCGCAGACGCTGGAAGCGGACCGGGTATTCATCAACGTCGGCGGGCGGCCGCTCGTCCCCGACATGCCGGGTGTGGGCGAGGTCCCGTTCCTCACGAGCGACTCGATCCTCGATCTCGATTTCGTGCCCGAGCGGCTCCTCGTCGTCGGCGGCAGCTACATCGGGCTCGAGTTCGGCCAGATGTACCGGCGCTTCGGGAGCGAAGTGGCGATCGTCGAGAAAGGCCCGCGGCTGATCGGGCGCGAAGACGAAGACGTGTCCGACGCGATCGCCGACATCCTCCGCGGTGAAGACATCGAGCTGCGCCTCGATGCGACGTGCATGACCCTCGAGCGCACCGCGGCCGGGGTGGCCATCGGGGTGTCGTGTCCGCACGGGCCGCCCAGGCTCGAAGGCTCGCACGTGCTGCTGGCGGTGGGACGTGTGCCGAACACCGACGACCTCGGGCTCGACGCCGCCGGCATACGCACCGACGCCCGCGGCTATATCGAAGTCGCAGACGACCTCTCGACCAGCGCGCCCGGCGTGTACGCGCTCGGCGACTGCAACGGTCGCGGCGCTTTCACCCACACCGCTTACAACGACTACGAGATCGTCGCGGCCAATCTGCTCGACGGCGAGAACCGGCGCGTGAGCGAGCGCATCGCGTCGTACGCGCTTTTCATCGATCCGCCGCTCGGCCGCATCGGCATGACCGCCGCCGAAGCGAAGAAAACGGTCGGGCGCGTGCTCGTGGGCAAGCGTGAGATGAAAGCGGTCAAGCGCGCCGTGCTCAAAGGTGAGGCGCAGGGCTTCATGAAAATAGTGGTCGACGCCGACACGCGGCACATCCTCGGCGCGGCGATCCTCGGCCCCGGCGGCGATGAAGTCGTGCATACCCTGATCGATGCGGCGTACGCGAAGCTGCCTTACGAGCAGGTGCAGCGCGCGGTGCGCATCCACCCGACCGTAAGCGAGCTCGTTCCGACGGTACTGGGGGAACTGAAACCGGCGTGAACGCGCGAGCTGTCATGCGAACGTCACCGTCGCGTCATGTGCCTTTAGCATTGGCGGTCCATCATGCCGCGCCATGGACGACACCGCCCACACCGCCGCCGCGCGACCCGCGGGCCGCACGCTTCAGCATCGCGATCGTCACCGAAATCTGTCACGTGAACAATCGGTTACGCTGCGGGCGGTGACGAACGGGAGGCCCGGTGAAGATACGCGTCGAGGATTACTGCGTGGAGGAAGGAACGAAAGTCAGGCTGGACAAGCGGCCGACGGAGGTGAAGAAGTACTACAAGTCGAAGACGCACTACGAGACCCTGCTCGCCGGTCACGTCGATGCGCTGCGCAAACTCCAGCCGGTGCTCTACGCCGACGCCCGCCACGCCCTGCTCGTCATCTTCCAGGCGATGGACGCCGCGGGCAAGGATGGCGCGATCAAGCACGTGATGTCCGGAGTCAATCCCCAGGGCTGCATCGTCTACAGCTTCAGGCAGCCGGGTCCGGACGCGCTCCAGCACGACTTCCTGTGGAAAGCGGCGCGGCTGCTGCCCGAGCGCGGACACATCGGCATCTTCAACCGCTCGTATTACGAAGACGTGCTCGTCGTGCGGGTGCATCCGGAGCTGCTGAAGGCGGAGCATCTGTCGGACGACGCGCTGGACCACGGTCGGGTCTGGGAAAAGCGTTACCGCTCGATCCGCGACTTCGAGCGCCATCTGCAGGCCAACGGCACGCGCATCGTGAAGTTCTTCCTGCACCTGTCGAAGGAGGAGCAGCGCAGGCGCTTGCTGTCGCGGCTCGAAGAGCCCGAGAAGAACTGGAAATTCAGCGAAGGCGACCTGCAAGAGCGCGACCGCTGGGACGACTACATGAAAGCGTACGAGACGTGCCTGTCCGAGACGAGTTGCGCGCGCGCGCCCTGGTACGTCGTTCCCGCCGACGACAAGAAGAATGCGCGCCTCATCATCTCCAAAGTGCTGATCGACACACTCGAATCGATCCCGATGAGCTATCCCAAAGTCGATCCCGAACGCCGTGAGGCGCTGGAGAAATACCGGGCGATGCTCGAGCCGGAGAAGTAGTAGCGGCCTTTGTCGAATACCCCCGCCTGGGGATCCCGACGCCGGAGAGGCGGTGCTAAAAAGGGGTAATCGCCGCTTGCGGTTTACTCCTTGCCATAAATACGGCATTTTTGAACCCATGAAAACCACAATGGATGCCGCGGGCCGTCTCGTCGTACCCAAGGCGCTGCGCCAGGCCTTGGGGCTTAAACCGGGACAGGTTCTCGAGGTTCGCGCCGGCGACGGAAAACTCGAGGTGGAGATCGCACCGACGCCGATGACGCTGAAGCGCCGCGGGAAGGGCGTGGTCGCCGTGGCGGACGTGGAGTTGCCTTCGCTGTCGGCCGATGAGGTCCGCGATACGCTCGAACGCGTTCGGCGGTGAAGGCAGCGGACGCGAGCGTCGTCATTGCTGCGTTCGCGTCATGGCACGCCAAGCATGACGCAGCGCGGCGTGCGCTCGATGGCGGACTGCGGCTCATCGAGCATTGCTCGCTCGAAACCTATTCGGTCCTCACGCGGCTGCCGCCTCCCCATCGCGCGCCGGGCGATGTCGTGCGCGACTTCCTCGACGCGCGTTTCCCGGAACCGCTGTTGCGCATGAGTCCGCAGGACTATCGCAGGTTTCTTCTCGAGCTTCCCCGGCACGATGTGACGGGCGGGGCGGCGTACGACGCGCTTGTTGCCGCCACGGCTGCTGCACACTCTGCGGAGCTCATTACCTGCGACCGCCGGGCGGCGCCGGTCTACGATAAATACGGCGTTCGCGCGCGCATATTGTGAAGCTCGCAGGTCGGTTCGTGATGGCGACCGACAAACGCTGGCACTCGATCGACAGCATTCTTGGCTGAAGGCGTAAGCAATGCTGTAGGCATTTCGCGTAACGCTTCCTTGTTGTTCGGACAAGCGACACCGCTTGTACAAAAGCTGAAGATGTGACATACGTAACTGACGCGCGATTCCGGCGCATGCGCATCATGTCGGACCGGACACGACTCACTTCGGCGGCGTAGATGTCTCGGCACCACCAGTCGATTGCCAGATTCCTAAAGGTTAATGCCGTCCAGTTGAAAAGGCTCGGCCGGCATGTGTTCGGCGACATCGAGCAGTCGGTATGGCTGGTTGTCCTAGACATGGAGGGGGAGCGCGCTAGCCCGGTCGACTGTGGCGACGAACACGACGCAAAGGAGATACTCCGCAGATTGGCGCGCGCCTCCGACGCGGCGCGGCGTGGGAACATTGCATGCGTCAGAATGGACACCACGCCATTGGGAGGCGACGGGGATCACGGGCCATCAATCCTGGACTTCGTTGCTGCGAGCGACGACTCTGATCCGCTCCAATTCCTGCTTCATCAGGAAGGATGCGCTGACCGCACGGAGTTGCTTGCGAACATCTGCGCCGATACCTACTCACAGTTTGCGGCTTATTCGGTGCTGCTTCTGAGATTCGAACTGAGCAGAGAGGATGCAGCCACGTATCTCGCGGTCAAGGCGTGCACGCTGGAAATCAGAATTCACCGAGCCGTTGGAGTGCTACGCGTGCAACCTTCGTTATTCGACCGCATCGCTTCCATTGCTGCTGACTTCCTCCCGCCTCGTGGGGTGCGGTTATTGAATATCCGGCGAACCGAAGCCGATTCCCCTCAGTATCACCTTGCTCTGACTTCCGAAACCGCTGCAGGTGCGGGCGCCCGCGCGACCTGTTTGCGCGCATAGCGTGAAGCTCGCGGGATCAGGATGCACATCGCTGGTGCCGCGCAGGCGCGGTTCGAGTGCATGGCGCGAGGCGCTTGCGGCCCGGGGCAGTTGGGCCGAAGCGTAGCGTGCGCTGGTACGCATGGTGCTTTGAAGCGGGTACCGACTACTGGGCAGGAATGGATTCCATGGACGACACCGAAGCCATAAAACCACCCGCCGCATCGCGCGTGATCTGGCGGTTCTTCAGCAGCGATGATTCCGGCTGGCGATGGCAGCAGCTTGCGACTGACGGCGGCGTGCTCGCCGAGTCGCCGAAGACGTACGACCAATACGAAGCGTGTCTCGCGGGGGCACGGGACGACGGCTATTGCTTCGAGTCGAGCCAGGGCAGGATCACGAGGCCGGGAAACAGTCACTACCCGCGGTGGTGATGCAGCGCTGATCCCGGCCCAAACCGGGGACAGACGCCAACACACAGAACCAGGCAGCACCGGGGTCAGTCCCCTTCCGAATCACGCTAGCGGCGATGCTCGTTGTCGTCGTGCCGCT
>JAQGNC010000661.1 GCA_028292065.1 Betaproteobacteria bacterium | reverse complement strand
TTCATGCCGAGGAGCGGGCGCACGTCTTCGAAATCAGCCGCAGCGGTGTCCAGGGACGCGCGCAGCAACGGCCGATCGGCGCTGCGGTCGTACACGACCGACCCCGTGAGGTCGGTCTTTCCGATCGTCGCTTCGAGTCGAGAGAAATCGAAGACCTGTGCCGTCTGCTTCAACTGCGCTTCGACGGTGTACGGCCGCGATGGTTTCGGACGCACCCGCACGAACGGGTGCAGCAGCGCGAGCGACGGGCCGGACAGACGCACCTTGGCGTCGATGGGGCCGATGTCGAATAGATCGGTAAAGAAGCCGTCGAAGTCCAAGCGCGTCCTGCGAGAAACGATATGGCCGCGCATCGGGAACCTCGTCCCGCTTTCGCGAAAGCTCATGACCGCGCCGCTCAGCGCCTCGCCGGTAAAGCTCGCACCCTGGTACACCCCTTCGAAAGCGACGCGCGTAGTCAATGCGTCGTTCGAGCGATCCGCGGCAGCCGAGTCGCTGGTCGTGACGACGAACTCGAGGTCGAGCGCGCGATTCACCCATCGCAGCCGGGTGCGGCGTGCTTCGAGCGTCAGCACCTTGACCCTCCCGGCCGATCGATCTTCGGGATCTCGCAACCGCCAGTTACGCAGGCCGTCGGCCTGTCGTTCCATGTCGACGTCCGCGTCGACCAGCGTCATGCGCGTGATGACGGGCCGCCGCTGCCACAGGCTCTTCAACGAAACGGTGAACGACGCCTCCCCGGCGGTGACCAACGGCTGCTTCGCGGCCCACGGCGCATTCTCCACGTACAGGCCGCGCAGACGCACCGTCGGGACGAGACTCGCGCTCAGATCGATGTCGAGATCGTCGACTCGCACTTCGCGGCCGGACGTGTGCGTGAGATAGCGCACCAGCGGCGCGCGAAACCAGTTCCAGTCGAACGACACGACGAGCGCGACGAGCGCCAAGGCCAGTGCCACGGCAATCCGCAGACCGGGTCGTGCCGCAGCGGATCGGAAGCGCGTCGTGTCCATGCGGCTCCATTTAGCATTTCGCGCTCCCGGCGGGTTTTATGCGCGCCGCCCGCTCCTGCGCCACAGCCACAGCGCGCCGACAGTCAGCACGACCGTCAGGCCGAAGTAAGTGCGCAGCCCGAGCGCCGGTCCGATCAACCCCGCGGTGAAAGGCGCCAGGCCCATTGCGATGAACTGGAACGAGGAGCCGTAGGAAATCGCGCGGGCGTCCATGCCCGGCGGCGAGTGGTCCTTGAGCAGCCGCACGATCGCCGGCTGCATCGCAGCGGCGCCGATACCGAAAGCCACTCGCGCCAGCACGAGCTGCAGCGGCGTCTGTATGAAGAGCAGCGGGACGTGAGTCAGCGCCGCAGCCGCGGTGGAAAACGCGAGCACGCGCGCCGGGTCATAGCGGTCGAGGACGCGGCCCCAGACCGGCATCGCCACCGCGCCCGAGACGCCGAGGGCCACCGCGGCCGCGCCGATCCAGAACGCTTCAGCGCCGATGCCGGCGGCCTGCGGCGGCAGCAACTGGAGCACGTAAATGCTCATGATCGTGATGTTGCCGCCCCACAGCATCGAGAAGATGAAAGCGAGCAGGTACAACGGTCCGATGTGCGGCACGCGAAGCAGCTCGCGCAACGGCCCTATCCACTGCAGGCGCCAGCGCCCGGCCGCGAGCTGCTTCACTTCGCGCACGAAGACGGCGACGAGCGCGCTCGCGAGGAGCAGGAACACGCCGCTCAGCCAGAACAGCCAGTGGATGCGGTCGACGACCGCACCGAGCAGCGCACCGAGGCCCGGTCCCATCGTCTGCCCGACCAGCGTGCCGGTCTGCGACAGCGACAGCGCGCTCCCGATGCGCCTGGGCGGGGTGTTGGCGACGAGCAGGGTCAGCGACGCCGCGGTGGAGCCGTTGAAGAAGCCGACGATCATGATCAGGCACGCGAACCACATCGGGCTCGGCGCGAAAGGCAGCAGCGTGAACGCGATGCCCATGCCGACCGTCGCGCGCAGCACCATGATCTTGCGCCCGTAGTGGTCGGCGATGCCGCCCCAGATCGGGTTCATCGTGAAGCTGACGATGTAGAACCCCAGCACCATCCAGCCGACCCACGTGGCGAGGTTCTCGTGCACCCCGAGCCCGCGCACGATCAGCGGCAGGAAAGGCCACGCGAGACCGAAGCCCAGGCTCGCGAGCAGGTTGCTGAGCGGAATGACTTTGAGGTTGCGGCGCCAGTACGGAAACCGGCGGTCGTCGCCGTCGCCGGCGTCGGTGGGGGAAGACTGCATGACAGCGGCCGAGCTTAGCACGCGGCGCACCGGGGGTGCGGCGCGGCCGCCGGTGACGTTCCGGACATGGGTCGTCGTCCGGGACGTTTTAAAAACCACCCCCATCCCGACCTTCCCCCTGAAGGGGAAGGAGAGTTATGCCCGCCGGGCATGACAGGAACGTGCCGTGCGCCACGAGGTCGCCACGTCGCGCTCGCGCGGCTCCTCGCGACGACAAATGGTGTCATTGCGAGGAACGCGGTGACGAAGCCTGTCCTGAGCTTGTCGAAGGGCAATCGCGAGGCGCTCGCAGGCTCCGCCGCGATCGCGAAGTGCCGTGTCAGACCCAGATGGTCGAAGCGAGCTCGCGCGCGGAGGCGTGCATTGCGTAGCGCGGGTCTTCGATGCCGAGCATGATCGGGTGAGCCAGGCTGTCGCCGAGCGCCAGGACCGTGCCGCGAAAACCGTTGCGCCGCGCGTTCGCGGTGCACTCGTCGAGCGTGGCAAACAACTGCGCCGAAGTGACCAGCGCCGGCGGCTCCATGTTCGCGCGCCAGTACCACTTTTCACCGGCGCCGGCACCGGCTTCGTCAGCCACCGTCTTGAACGTCCACGTCACCATCGCGTTTCCCCCGCAGGTTTTTGGATGTTATGCGTGAGGCATTCTTGCCGGTTCGTAGCCCGGACGGTGCCCGGAAAAGCGACGGATTCGTGCTTTATTTCACTTTTTGCAGCGGGGACGCGCGCTTCGCCGCGCTTGTGGCGATCGGTTCAGCCCTCGATACTAGCGGTCGATTCACGGGACCCTCATGAAAAAAAAGCCTTTCGTTCTACGTCTGAGTGCGACCCAGCGCCTCATCGGGTCGCTGGCGGCGGCGCTCACCGCTTTCGCGGTGCAGGCGCAGCTCTTCGGTACCGGTTCGACTTTCCTGGTGAGCTGGGACGTCGGCGCCACGGTCTACCTGCTGCTCGCGTGGGGCCTGATTGCGCGCGCCGACGCGTCCGAGACGCGCCTGCACGCGCGCTCGCAGGACGTCGCGGCTTACGTGATCTTCATCGTCGTGCTCGTGGCCGCGTTCGCCAGCATCGCCGCGATCACGTTCCTGCTCGAAGGCGCCAAGGACCTTCCGCGCTGGTCGAAATCGCTGCACGTCGCGCTCTCGGTCGCGGGGGTGCTGTCTTCATGGCTCCTGATCCACACCCTCTACACCTTTCACTACGCGCGCTGGTTCTACGTGGCCGGCGACGACAGCGCCGAGCGTCGCGGCCTCGATTTCCCCGGGCGCGGCAACCCGAATTATTTCGATTTCGCGTATTACTCTTTTGTCGTCGGGATGACCTCGCAGGTGTCGGACGTCTCGATCAACGCCCATCACATGCGGCGCGTGACCCTGCTGCACAGCGTGCTCAGTTTCATCTTCAACATCGCGGTGCTCGCGCTCAGCGTCAACATCATCGTGAGCGTGATCTGACCCGCGTCTGCTAGGGCGTCAGCGTCATGCCGAGATCGGCGCCCTGGCGACACTCGAAAGCCTTGCAGCGCGCGTCGTGCTGGTGCCCGATGATGCCGCCGCGAACCGTCCCCGGCTCGATCGCCTTGTAGAGCACGCGCCAGCTTTCCGGCAAGCGCTCGCCGTCGGGCGGCGCGAGCCACAGGCGGAACAGGAGACGCTTCTTCGACGCGTCGGCGTGGTCGACGAAGTCGGTGCGCGAATGCACGGTCACGTGGCTGTCGATGATCTGCACGTCCCCCGGTTCGAGCCACATCGTGTGCGCGAGGTCGGGACGGCGCACGATTCGATCGAAAGTCTCGAGCGCTTCGCGGTGCTCCGCTGAAAGCTGCGGCACGCCTTCGAGCTTCTGTGCCGAGGTCACCCGGTTGCGATTCCACTTGCTGAAGAGCCTGCCCGCGGCCTCGTCGAAGATCGGGTGCGGATACGACGGCGCTTCGTCGGGCGCTTCCTCGCCCTGCCGGCTGAAGTGCACCGGCCGGTGCAGCCACTCGATCAGCGCGGGATTCTCGTCTTTCATTCGGGCATACGCTTCGAGCGAGCTCGTCGTGATGCTCATCCCGCCTGAGGCGGCCTTGTTGTAGCAGCTCAGGAAAACCATATCGGCCGAGTCGGTGTGGAAATCGAGCTCGGCGTTCGACGAGTAGCCACGGCCTTTGCCGGTGCGGTACTCGGTGCCGGCGTCGCGCACCGCGGAGAGGTAGTGGCTCGCCTTACCCTGCGGCCTCGCCACGCCGACGTGCAGCCCGATCGCCCACGTCATCAGCTCGAAGTCTTTCTCGTCGAGACCGTCGCGAGGCAGTCCGCGCACCAGCACCACGCCGCGCCCGTGCCGCGTTTCGCGCAGCGCGGCGCTCAGCACCGTCCACGCCGAGCCCAGATCGAAGTCTTCGCGGCGATAGTCGAACAGGGTCTTGTCGGGATCGCGCGCCCGCTTCAAGGCCGTAAGCATGTCGCGGCGAGCCTTGTCATCGAGGCTGAAGACCCAGCGCCTGTCGGCGTCGAGATCGGCCGCGGTCCACGCGGCGGGAGAATGGTTCGGATGGGCGGTCATGGTTCGGCTTTCGTTATTCGAAGTTCGCTGCAGGCGAGGCGCCCTTCGACAGGCTCAGGACAGGCTCTGCGCTACACGTGCGCATCACTGGTTTACCGCAGCCCGTCACTCGTCCTTCATCCCGGCCGTGCGCGCGATCGCCGCCCACTTGGCGATCTCGTTCCTGAGGAATGTGCCCCACGCTTGCGGCGTGCCCCCGGCAGGCTCGGCGCCGAGGCTCATCATGCGCTCGCGGAAATCGCGCAGCCCGAGGATTCTGTCGACGTCCGAATTGACTCGCGTGACGATCGCACGAGGCGTTTTGGCAGGCGCGAGCATGCCCGTCCATATGGTCGCCTCGTAGCCCGGCACGCCCGCTTCGGCGATCGTCGGCAGATCGGGCATTGCCGCCGAGCGTTTCGCCCCCGCGATGCCCAGCGCGCTCAGACGCCCCGCTTTCACGTGCGGAATGGCCGACAGCGCGGCGCCGATCGTGAGCTGGATCTGGCCGCCGAGCAGATCGTTGAGCATCGGCGCGGTGCCTTTATAGGGAACATGCTGGATGCGTGTGCGCGTCATCGTCTTGAAGAGCTCCATCGGCAGCGCGGTCGCGTTCGAGCTCGATCCGTAATTGAGCGCTTCGGGCTTCGCCTGCGCGAGGCTGACGAGCTCTTTCACCGATCTGGCCTGCACCAACGGATGCACGACGAGCAGGAGCTGCTGGTTCGCGGTCTGGATGATCGGCTCGAAATCGCGCAGGGTGTCGTACGGGAGCTTGCGCCCGAGCGACGCATTGATCGCGTGACTGCTCGAGACCAGCAGCAGGGTGTAACCGTCGGGTCGGGAGGTCGCGACGGTGTGCGTGCCGACGACCCCATCGACGGCCGGACGGTTGTCGACGACGACCGGCTGCCCGAGCGACTCGGATAGCCGCTGCGCCACGGCGCGCGCCATGTAATCGGTGCCGCCGCCGGCGGGGTACGGAACGACGAGGCGCACCGGTTTTGCGGGATAGTCCGCGGCGCCGGCGGGCACTGCAAGGCTGAGCAACAGCGGGAAGAGCGCTTTCACTGGGTTGTATCCGTTTTCATCCGCGTCGCGAGTATCGAAGCGGCCGATGTAGTCTAGCCGATCATGCAGGTACAATACGGGCTGCTCCACGCGCGGCGACATCGCTCGTCACGCCCTGCCAACGCAACGGAACAGCAATGAAGCACATCGTCATGGCGCTCGCCGCCGCGTCGCTCCTGATCGCATCTTCCACGACAGCCGCCCAGCACTACCCGACCAAGGTGATCCGCCTCATCGTGCCGCTCGCGGCCGCAGGCACCGGCGACACCCTCGCGCGCACCGTCGGCGAAGAGATGGGCAAGATCCTCGGTACCACCATCGTCATCGACAACCGGCCCGGTGCGGGCGGTCTCATCGGGACCGAAACCGTGGCGGCCGCGACGCCGGACGGCTACACCCTCCTCGCGGTGAGCCCGTCGCACGTCATCAATCCTGCCCTGCATACACGCAGGACTTACGATCCGCTGAAAAGCTTCGAGCCGATCACCGTGATGGCGAACACGCACCAGGTGCTGCTCGCGCATCCGTCGGTGCCGTTCAGGACGGTCAGGGAGCTCATCGCGTATTCGAAGAAGAACCCCGGCAAGCTGAGCTACGGGTCAGCGGGAACCGGTTCGGCGACCCACCTGAACATGGAGCTCTTCAAATCGATGAGCGGCGCCGACGTCGTGCACGTGCCCTACAAAGGCAGCACCCAGGCGCGCACCGACGTGCTGGCCGGACAGGTTCAGCTCGCGGTCGACGGGCTGCTGCCGACGCTCCCGTACATCAGGGATGGGCGGCTGCGCGCGCTCGGGCTCACGAGCAGCCGCCGGTCCCCCGCCGCCCCCGACATCCCGACGATCGCCGAAGCGGGCGTTCCAGGCTACGCGTCCGACACCTGGTACGGCCTGCTCGCGCCCGCGAAAACGCCGAAGGCCATCGTCGCGGCACTCCACACCGCCGCGGTCAAAGCGCTCGCCGCGCCCGCGACGCGCGCTCGCCTCAACGCGCTCGGCGCCGAACCGGTCGCCAACTCCCCTGCGGATTTCGGCAAGCTGCTCGCGACCGAGCAGACGCTCTGGACCAAAGTCGTCAGGGAGTCGGGTGCGAAGGTGGAATAACCGAGCAAAGATCCCCTCCCCCTCAGGGGGAGGGTCAGGGTGGGAGTGGGTTCTGCAGGCCAGGGCTTATGCGGGAACGTCGACTGCTACCCCTCCTCTTCAGCTCATCACCGCCCGCCGGCCCCCGCGCCGCACAAAGGTAGAACGCAATGTCCCGAACGCCCGACCTGGAAGCGCTGCTCGGCAAGAACATCAGCGCCTTCTGCGGCAATCGCTTCCACGACCCGAACGCCAATCACTCGGCGCATTTCGTCTCGCACGTGCTGGATCTGAGCTTCTCGTTCAATTGCCGCGAGTACCTCAACGGCAAGCAGCAAGGCGCGAATATCCGCGTGCATGAGATCTTCGCGCACTGCCCGCGTGTGGGCTGGTGGGAAGACGCCGACCAGCGCGCCGACCTGCTGGTGTTCGTGGTGCGCCGCGATTCGGTCGACCTCGCGCGGAAGAAGATGCAGAACATCCCGCAGAAACACATGGGCATCTATAGCGGCGGGCTGGTCTATCACTACAACAACTCGCGCGACCGCGTGGTGAAACAGACACCCGACGAGTTCCTCAAGCGCTTTCAGACGCTTTACGCCGGCGACCAGGCGCTCTTCTTCGGCACCTATCCGCCTTCGGTCGCCGTGCGTCCCGCGGAGAAAGAGCCCGTCGCGGCCCGCGCGGACGGCTACGTTTTCGAAGTGCGGCTCGAAGGCCGCGAGTGGTACGGCCGCAGGTCCGATATCCCCGACGCGCCTGAATTTCTGCTGGGCATCGAGCTCGCGGAGCCCGCGAAGAAGCTGCATGGCCTGTGCATGCCGCCGCAGACCTATTACGGCCCGATCTACGAAGCCGCGGATTACGCCGGCATCGACCACTGGGCTTATCTCCTCGACGTCACCGGCTACTGCGAGAGCAGGAACCGCCTGAACCTCGTCAATACCTGCGATCGAGCGCAGTTCAGCTTCGGCTTCTACCAGTTCCCCGCGCACACCCCGCGCGACAACCTGATCCTCCTCTTCCGCGGCGCCCTGCTCGACGAAGACTTCCAGAAGCTCTTTCCCGACCTCGAGCTGCGCGCCGGCCGGGTGCACCACATCGCGCCCGACGGCACTGCCACCGATCTCGAGGAGCAGGTCTACGACGCGAAGCGCAAGGAATATACGCTTAAGCATTTCATGAATTATCTGAATCCGGAGCGCACTTCGGTCGATCCGGAAGAAGTGCTGAACGCCGCGCGCCTGGTGTGGTGGGCGAACGAGTCCGCAGAATGCGCAAGGCTGCAGGTCGCGACCGCGAACGAGATCCTCCGCAAGAAGTTCGCCGAGCGCTACGTCGAGTGGTACGAGCTCGACGGCGAGCTCGACACCGTCTGCGCGATCATCGCCGACATCCATCACCAGGGCCGCGGCACCAAGAAACAGGTGCTCGACGCACTCTCGGCCGACGACGTCGAAGCGGCGCTGCTCGACATCGGCAGGAAAGACCACGCCTCACGCATCGCGACGCTCAAGGAGCGCATCGACGAGTGGCGCGAAGTCGGCGCGATGGGCGAGAAGCGCTACCGCGCAGAGCTGAACGAGTTCACCGAGGATTAAGCTCAGGCGCGCTGCGTTCTCGTGCGCCACGAGATCGCCACGTCGCGCTACCGCGACTCCTCGCGCTACGCGCGCTCGCCGGTAAACGAACAGAGGGAAACCAAGGTTTCCCTCCGTAACCTCCCTTCCTTTGCTCGTGCGTCACGAGATCGCCGCGTCGCGCTACCGCAGCTCCTCGCGATGACCCCCAGCTTGTCATTGCGAGAAG